>SKZX01000330.1 GCA_007127175.1 Desulfobacterales bacterium | reverse complement strand
GCTGTTGATCGGGGTGTGGATATTTTTCATGCGCCAGATGCAGGGCGGCGGCGGAAAAGCGCTTTCCTTTGGTAAAAGCGGGGCAAGAATGCTCTCGGACGAGGCCCCAAAAGTTACCTTTGATGATGTAGCCGGGGTGGACGAGGCCAAGGAAGAAGTCACCGAGTTGGTCGAGTTTTTGAGAACCCCGAAGAAGTATACCCGCCTCGGCGGCCGCATTCCCAAGGGGGTGTTGATGGTCGGCGGCCCCGGAACGGGAAAGACGCTGCTTGCCCGGGCCATTGCCGGTGAAGCCGGCGTGCCGTTTTTTTCCATCAGCGGCTCCGATTTCGTGGAGATGTTCGTGGGCGTCGGCGCCTCCCGGGTCCGGGACCTGTTTGTCCAGGGCAAAAAGAATGCCCCTTGCATTATTTTCATTGACGAGATCGACGCCGTGGGGCGCCAGCGGGGCGCAGGCCTGGGCGGCGGCCACGATGAGCGGGAACAGACCCTGAACCAGCTCCTGGTTGAAATGGACGGGTTTGAATCCAACGAGGGGGTCATCCTCATCGCCTCCACCAACCGGCCGGACGTGCTCGATCCCGCGCTGCTCAGGCCGGGCCGTTTTGACCGGCAGGTCGTGGTGCCCATGCCCGATATCCGGGGCCGGACCGAAATCATCAAGGTGCACCTCAAGCGGACGCCGTCGGAAGGGATCGACGTGGTCAACCTGGCCAAGGGGACACCCGGGTTTTCCGGGGCGGACCTGGAAAACATGGTGAACGAGGCAGCCCTCATCGCCGCCCGGAAAGACAAGGAAAAGGTGACCATGGAGGATTTCGAGGACGCCAAGGACAAGATTTTCATGGGCCTTGAGCGCAAATCCAAGGTCATGCGCGAAGAAGACAAGAAAACCACCGCCTACCACGAGGCGGGGCATGCCCTGGTCGCCCGGTTTCTGCCTGAAACCGATGCCGTCAACAAGATCACCATTATTCCCCGGGGCAGGGCCGCGGGTGTTACCTGGTTTTTGCCCGAGGAGCGAGACTTTATTTTCAAGGACCAGCTCAACAGCGACCTTGCGGTTGCCATGGGCGGGCGCGCCGCAGAGGAGCTCGTGTTCAACCGAATCAGCACGGGCGCTTCAAACGATATCAAAAAGGCCACGGACGTGGCCCAGAAAATGGTCCGTTCCTTCGGCATGAGCGAGGAGCTGGGGCCATTGACCTACGGCCAGCAGGACGAGCAGATTTTTCTTGGCCGGGAGATTGCCCAGCACCGCGACTATTCGGAAGCCACTGCCCAGAAGATCGACGCCGAGATTACCCATATCGTAAAGGCGGCGCATGCCCGCGCCAGGGAGCTTCTCAAGGAAAACAGGGATATTCTGGACGCGCTGGCGGAGATGCTCCTGGACAAGGAAACCGTTATGGGAAAAGAGCTCGATGAACTCATCGTCCGGATGCGGCCCGGCGTCAGGCTCCCTTTTCTCAACGCATCGGAAACCGATGCCCCGTCTTCCGGAAATAGCGCCGAAGAAAGCGCCGGAGACAGCCCGGACGAAACCCCGGACGAAAGCATGGACCAAACCCAAGATGCCGCCGCCGGCAAAACCAATGACGCCGATTAGGCTCAGGTGGCTTTCCCATGAACTGGTGCTGGGTCCCAGGACCTGCATCATGGGAATCCTCAATGTCACCCCGGACTCTTTTTCCGATGGCGGGCGGTTTTTTTCCCTTGACGCCGCCCTGGCGCAGGCGGAAAAGATGATCGGCGACGGCGCGGATGTCATCGATATCGGGGGAGAATCCAGCCGGCCGTTTTCGGACCCTGTCAGCGAGGCGGAGGAAGCACGGCGGGTTCTTCCGGTCATCGAGCACCTTGCCGGCAAAATACCCGTCCCCATTTCCATTGACACGACCAAGGCTGCGGTGGCCAGGCGCGCCATGGCCGCCGGAGCAGTCATCATCAACGATATCAGCGCATTGCGGCTTGACCCGGAAATGGCCGCGGTTGCTTCGGAAACGCAAGCCCTCCTTGTATTGATGCACATGAAGGGATCGCCCAAAACCATGCAGGTCGACCCCCGCTATGATGATTTGATCGGCGAGATTTACGCTTTTCTTGAAGACGCCTTGGGGACTGCGGAAGTTGCCGGGGTCCCGCGGTCACGAATCATAGTGGATCCGGGTATCGGGTTCGGAAAAACGGTTGCACACAACCTGGAACTGCTGAAACATGTCCACCGGTTTTTGCCTTTGGGCGTGCCCGTTCTGATCGGCCCGTCCAGGAAGGCCTTCATACGCAAACTCCTGGCCGCGGAAAACCGCCTGGAGAACGAAAACGAGGCCACCCATGAACTGGTTGAAACCGGCACCCAGGCCGCCTTGTCCACCGCGATTCTGAACGGGGCCCACATTGTCCGGGTTCATGATGTGGCCCGTGCCCGGGCCACCGCCACCATCATCGACGCCATTCGAAACGGAGAGACCCATGCTGCTTGTGCTTGATGTGGGCAACACCCACACCGTGATCGGGCTGTATGACAATGACCGGCTGGTTCACGACTGGCGGATTCACACGGAAACCCGGCTGACCGACGACGAGTTGGACCTCATTGTTTCGCGCTTTTTCAGGAAGGCCGGGATTGAATCTTCCGTGGTGGGGCAGACGGTTGTGTCATGCGTGGTTCCGCCGCTTGCGGGCGCGATCCAATCCTACTGCAGGAAGTACCTCGGCCACGAACCGGACTGGATCAGCCATAAAACCGTGGATATGCCTGTTCTGCTGAAAAACCCGGCGGAAGTGGGGGCGGACCGTCTGGTGAACGCCATTGCGGCCTATGAAAAATACCGGTGTGCCCTGGTTATCATTGATTTCGGGACCGCGACCACCTTTGACTGCATTTCCGGGAGCGGCGCGTACATGGGCGGGGCCATTGCCCCGGGAATCGGCATTTCCGCCGAGGCCCTGTTCGCAAAGGCGTCAAAACTGCCCCGGGTCGAACTGATTGACGTGCCGGAGCGCGCCATCGGCAGGGAAACCGTTGAAAGCATGAAGTCCGGCCTTCTTTTCGGCTACACAGACATGGTTGACGGGATGGTCCGCCGTATCAGCCGGGAAATGGAAACGCCGCCGAAGGTGATCGCCACGGGTGGCTTCGGCGTCCTGCTGCAACGCCTTTCCGAAACGATCGAGGCGGTTGAGCCCGGGCTGACCCTGGAGGGGCTTAGGATTCTGGCCAGGAAAA
Source organism: Desulfobacterales bacterium (assembly GCA_007127175.1). GTDB lineage: Bacteria > Desulfobacterota > Desulfobacteria > Desulfobacterales > Desulfosalsimonadaceae > B1SED10-16. The sequence continues at coordinate 6,224 of SKZX01000330.1, read as the reverse complement.
TCGCTTCGAAACGGGTGGGTTGAGGCGTCTGCCGTTGTGCCTTAAATAGTGGACTTAATGGACTTGGTGGACTTAATGGACACAGCGTCGACTACTGTGTCCACTAAGTCCACCAGGTCCATTAAGTCCACATGTCCACTCTCTGTCCACCAGGTCTATTAAGTCCACCAGGTCTATTAAGTCCACCAAGTCTATTAAGTCCACCAAGTCCACCAAGTCCACCCTGTCCACCCTGTCCACCCTGTCCACCCTGTCCACCCTCTTGCCACCAAAATCGCCTGCTTTACTCCATATCCATCTCGGCCCTGACCCTTTTTACCTCGGCTTCTATGGCCCGTTTTTCCGCTGCTTCCAGGCCAGGCCGGTTGAGCCGCTGCTCAAGTGACAGCAGGATCATCTCCAGCCGGTATTCATTGCAGGTGTAGGTGCTTTTTCCCGCCTTGTCGTTCATATTCTCCCGAATTTTTTCATGCTTTCCTTGAACACCGTAAAAAACAGGTCATTGTCGTTGATGGCGTTTTTCAGGAGCTTATCGATGTGGCGGACGTCTTTTTCGTTAATCGTGAGGTTCACGCTTTTCAAAAACGCCGCCATGTTGTCCCGGGTGGCGTATTGCTTTGTAATGAGCCCCACGAATACGTTTCTGCGAATGCTCATGTTCAGGCGTTCCAGGTAAATCAATATGCCGTTGCTGCTTGGTGAGCTGCCATCGAAGGACTCGTTCACAAGCACCAGGTCGTAGACGTGGTATTTCATTTTCCGCAGCGCATCCCGTACGGATGAGGGCACCGTTACGCTGTATTCCATGATATCCAGGACTTCCTTGATTTTTTTCAGGGCCGCCGGGTCGTTTTCGCAGACCATGGCGGTGAGGCCTTCTTCTTCAAGAAAATCAAACGGTTTCTCGCTGGCATCATAATCGTCGTCAGGCGCCTGCTGCCAGCCTGAAGCCTTGAAATCACCGTCTTGGTCCTGCGGGCTCAGATCGACATTGATTTTTCCCTTGCACGCCGGGCATCTCAAGGAAAAGCTGTTTCCGGAAGGTATTTTTTCTTCGGGTATATTAATTTTCTTTTCGCAGCTGGTGCATGTGATTTCCATTTCAGGAATCCTTATGTTTTTCCATAAAACCGTTTATTTTTTGTTGTATTGCATATCGATTTCGAGGTCATCGATATCGGAGGTGGCCTCTCCCCGCTCGCTTTTGATCGAGTCAATGCCACGGCCCACGATGGACTTCCTGGATGCGTATGCCATGGCCGTTTCCTCGGTGATCAGACCTTTGGCGAAGAGTTGGGTAATATAGTTGTCAAAGGTGGTCATGCCCAGGGTCGTGCCTGTTTCCATAATATCGTAGAAGGTTTTGCCTTCGGATTCCCCGTGCAGGATCGAGTCCTTGACGCGCAGGCTCGTGCGCATAATTTCAAAGGCCGCTTCCCTGCCGCCGCCCGCCTTGGGCAGCAGCCGCTGGCATACGACCCACCGGAGCGTGTCTGCAAGGCGTGTCCGGATCTGGTTTTCGTCTTCGATATTGAACATTCCCAGTATCCGGTTGACGGTTTGCCCGGCATCCACCGTGTGCAGGGTGGTCAGCACCAGATGCCCGGTCTCGGCCGCCGTAAGGCCGATTTCAACGGTTTCACGGTCCCTCATTTCGCCGACCAGGATTACCTTGGGCGCCTGCCTGAGCGCTGCGCGCAGGCCGTGGGCAAAGGTGTCGAAATCCTTGCCCAGCTCCCGCTGGTTGAAGGTCGATTTCTTGTGGGAATGGACGAACTCGATGGGGTCTTCCAGTGTTATGATGTGCACCGATTTTTCTTTGTTGATCTCTTCCAGGAGTGCGGCCAGAGATGTGGTTTTACCGGTTCCGGTAGCGCCCGTTACAAAAACGATCCCGTTTCTTTCCTTGGCGATTTCATTAAACGCTTTGGGCAGCCGGAGCTCTTTAATGGTCGGAACGCGGGTTTCAAGTTGGCGCAGCACAATGGACAGGTGGCCGGACTGAGAAAACACGTTGACGCGAAAGCGGGCTTTTCCCGGAAGGGTGTAGGATAGGTCGCAGGAGCCCTCTTTTATGAGGATTTCCGTCAGCCGCCGGTCGTTTGCGATCAGGTTCAACGCAAAAGCTTCCGCCTGGAAGGGCGTAAGCGATTTCAGCGGCGGTTTCATGTCCACGGGTACGAGTTCTCCGAAGGACTCCACCTGAAGGGGTTTTCCCACAGTGATGTTAAGGTCCGAAACGCTCTGGTGGGAATCGAGCATCGCTGTCATAATGTGTTCGATTTCCGGCTTACGCATGATCGATTTCCTTAAATGAGAAGTTTGAAAACGGCCTGTTGCGTCAGGCTTCCGTAAAGTCGTCCGGCTGACTTTTCAGCAGGGGCCTGAACCGGGATTTTTCGTTGGACTTGGCATAGGCGTCGTCTGCGCTGATCTGTCCCTTGTTGTACAGGTCCATGATGGCGTCGTCCAGGATCTGCATGCCGTATTTTTTCCCCGTCTGCATGGATGAGGTCATCTGGTGGGTCTTGCCTTCCCGGACCAGGTTTCGGACGGCCGGCGTGGCAATCAGTATTTCAAGGGCCGGGCAGCGTCCTTTCCGGTCAATCCGCTTGAAAAGGACCTGGGCCAGAACGGCGCGGATGCCGTCTGACAATGTCGAGCGAACCTGGGCCTGCTGGTTGGCCGGGAAAACCTCGATGATCCGGTCAACGGTTTTCATGGCGCTGGACGTGTGAAGGGTCGCAAATACCAGGTGACCGGTGGATGCCGCTTCAATGGCCAGCGAAATGGTTTCCAGGTCCCGCATTTCCCCCACCAGTATGATGTCCGGGTCCTCCCGCAGCGCACCCCTCAAGGACGCGGAAAAGGACCGCGTGTGTGCGCCGACCTCCCGCTGGTTGATAATACAGCCTTTGCTTTCATGGACGAATTCGATCGGGTCTTCGATGGTGATGATATGGTCCTTGCGAAGGCGGTTGGCCTCGTCGATGATGGCTGCGAGCGTCGTTGATTTGCCGCTCCCTGTGGGTCCTGTTACGACAACCAGCCCCCGGGGGAGGGTTGCCAGCCGGGCGACCACCGGCGGGAGCCCGAGCTGCTCAACGGTCATGATGTTGCTGGGGATCTGCCGGAAAACGGCGCCCACGCCGTTTCGCTGCATGAACAGGTTGGCGCGGTAACGGGCAAGGCCCGGTATTTCATAGCCGAAGTCCACGTCGCCGGTTTCCTCGAAGACCTTGATCTTGTCTTCGGGCGTAATTTCGTATATCATTCCCCGAAGGTCGTCGTTGCTGAGCGTTCTGTACTTGACCCGTTCAATTTCCCCGCGTATCCGGAGGGCCGGCTGCTGCCCGGCCGCCAGGTGAAGGTCCGATGCCCCCTGGTCGTTCATCAATTTGAAAAACGCGTCGATTTTTGCCATGGCTCACTCCGAGAAACGATAATAAGTAGCGGTTATGAAATGCTTTATGGTAATGCCTGTGACAGCCGCACAACTGTTATATCTGCCTGGCAACCTGAAACAAGGTTTGCACGACGAAGATCTGCAGAAAATAAATTGCGAGGACGACGATCAACGGTGCGAAATCGATGCCCCCGAAATTTGTGGGAATAAGTCGCCGAACGCGGTAAATGACCGGTTCGGTGACCTGCCGGATCAGGCGGACAATGGGGTTGTATGGGTCCGGACTGACCCAGGACAGTATGGCATAGGCGATAACGATAAACATGTAAAGGTTCAGGCCGATTTCAAGAACCCTTGCAATGCCCATGATAAAATTTGCAAACAGAATGCTCAACAATGACTCCAGCCTTGGTAATGAGGGCTTCCGGCAAAACCCGTACCGGCGGTATTTCCAACGCCTGCGTTTTGTCGGGTGCCGTAAACGCCCGTACAAATAATAAAATAAATAAAAGCGGGCTGCTTAGTCAAGAAGTTTCCGATTTAACCCCCAAATGATTGACAGGAAGCCTTTGCCTCAACTATATTCCGTAAGGGCGGCTTTTTCAGCCGCCCTGTTCTGTCTGTGTGCGCCGCTTAATGAGCGCCATCAAAGGGCCGCCTTGCCGGGCGCTTCGTGAATACATTTTGGGGCAGCATAAGGATTGTTCCGCAATATGACGGATGAATACCAATGAATGAAAAGAACGGAAAAGGCAATTTGACCATCGGGTTTATCGGGGCCGGGAACATGGCTGAGGCCATGATTTCCGCTTTGATACGAACGGGCGCTTTTTCGCCTGCTCAAATACTTGCCGGTGATATTAACCCCGAAAGAATTGAATATATTGAAAACACCTATAAGATCAGGCGCTTTGACGATAACCGGCACATCGTTTCTTCATGCGACATCGTGGTCCTTGCCGTCAAACCGCAGCAGATGGCCGGCGTACTGAATGATCTTGTTGACAGTCGGGCATTTGGCCGGATGGCGGACCGGTTGCTGGTCATATCCATTGCCGCGGGATTGACGATCGAAAGCTTTGAAAAATCAATATATTCAGGGAAAACCGACAGTGAAAAGAACCGCATGCCCATTGTCAGGGTGATGCCCAATACCCCCGCCCTTGTCGGTGCCGGCATGTGCGCTTTTTCCGCCAACGCACACGCAACCCCGGGCGATATTCAAATGACGGAAAAAATACTCGGCGCCATGGGGGATGTCATGCACTGCGACGAGGGGAAAATGGATGCGGTAACGGCCATGTCCGGTTCCGGGCCGGCATATTGCTTTTATTTCATCGAATCAATGATTGAGGCCGGGGAGAAACAAGGGCTTAGCCCGGAAGAAGCCTTTCTGCTGACCCTTTCGACGTTCAAGGGCGCACTGCGCCTGGTGGAAGTCCAGGGCGAACCCCCGGCCGACCTGCGCCGGAAGGTCACCTCGCCCGGGGGAACGACCGAGGCGGCAATCCGCGTTTTTGAGGACAATCGGCTTAAGGACATCATCAGATCAGCGGTTGCGGCTGCCGCCCGCCGGGCCGGGGAGCTTGGCCGCTCCTGAGTTTTTTCGCATCAGCCATGACGAACCCCTCCTGAATGATTATGTTATCATTTGTATCAAAAAGGTCTTTCAGCCCAATTTCTGTGTTTGAACAATCGAAATAAGGCTCGGGATTGAATTTGCAAAACCCCCAGGGGACAGACTTCCAGTCTGTCTCCCGGGTCGATCCCAAATTATTAAAGGACAATTTCCCCCGTGTGTCACCGGGGTATTGCCCTTGCAACTGCAGGAGAACGCTGATATCTCCATGGCTCGCTTGAACGCGCCCTATGATAAACGGCAAAGCCACAGGGCGCTTGTCCGCGCTTCGCAAGGATCTATCAGCAACCACCTGCAATTGTTGCTAGGGGCAATACCCGGCGCCACCCGGTTGAAATTGATCGATTTTATAAGGGCAAATTTATCGGAATGCTTTTCAGCCTCTCGGGGTCGAGGTCGGTATTGGAGAACCCCCAGGGAACCCAACCTTTTTTATTAAGATGCCGTGGCCGATGGGTTTGAGGAAATCGATGTCAATACGGATTTCGAAGAGACGAAATCCCTACAACTTACAACTTACAACTTACATACAACCCAATGCTTCTATCCCAAACCGTTTCATATCCGGCGGCGTTTATTGCAGGGCTTTTCTCTTTTGTTTCACCCTGTCTCCTGCCGCTCGTTCCGGCATATTTTGCATTTATCAGCGGCTACTCCATTGAGGAGATCACCGACAACCCCGATGCGGCCCTGAGGGGGCGGATTATTGCCGCCACAATCAGTTTTGTGCTCGGTTTTTCAACGGTGTTTGTTCTCATGGGCGCATCCGCCTCATTTGTCGGCAGTGTGGCGGCGCAATACAGGGACGTTATCCGGATAATCGGCGGGTTGCTGATTATCCTGCTCGGTGTCCACATGACCGGGCTTGTTCGGTTCGGCATGCTTGAGAATGACAAGCGGATCACAGTTCGCAGAAAACCGCTGCATCTTGCGGGCATCTTCATTGTTGGAATGGCCTTTGCCGCAGGTTGGAGCCCATGTATCGGTCCGCTTCTGGGATCGATTCTCATGATAGCGGGCACCAGCGAAACCGTGGGACAGGGCGCCTGGTTGCTGGGCGTCTATTCGGCCGGGCTTGCAGTGCCCTTTATTCTCATTTCCATTTTCGTTCCCGCCATGCTAAAAATAGTCAGGGGCGCATCAAGCGCGCTTCGTTATGCCGGACCGGTTGCAGGGGCG
>SKZX01000171.1 GCA_007127175.1 Desulfobacterales bacterium | reverse complement strand
GCGGCCCTGGAAATGAAAAAACGCGGGTATGCCGTCACTGTTTTTGAGGCCCTGTCCGAGGGCGGGGGCATGCTTCGCTGGGGGATTCCGGCCTACCGGCTGCCCAGGGACATCCTGGCACGGGAAATAAAGGATATTCTCGACACCGGTGTCGAACTTAAAACAGGCGTCAAAATCGGGAAAGACCTCACCTTTGCCGAACTGGATGCCGCTTATGACGCCATCTATATCGGCATGGGCGCACAAAAAAGTATGCCCCTTGGCCTGCCCGGCGAAGATGCCGGCGGCGTAATCGGCGCCGTGGAGTTTCTGCGGGCCTACACCATGGGAGAACCCTTATCGGTCGGAAAGCGCGTAGCCGTTATCGGCGGCGGCAATTCGGCCATTGACGCGGCCCGGACCGCCATCCGGCTGGGCGCTGATTCCGTTAAAATCCTGTACCGACGGGAACGAAAGGACATGCCGGCCCTTGACGCGGAAGTCCATGCAGCTGAAGAAGAAGGCGTGGTCATTGACTTTCTTGTGGCCCCCCTGGAATTAAATATTGAAAACGGCCGGATAAAAGGTGTGAAACTGGACCGCATGCGCCTTGGGCCCTTTGACAGAAGCGGACGGCGGCGCCCGGAGGTCATCAAAGGCGCTGAATTCGAGCTCGAGGTAGACACCCTGATCCCCGCCATCGGCCAGGAAGCGGAACTGAACCTGATACCCGGGGAAACCGGAATCAACATGACGAAAAACACCATAACCGTCAACAAGGACTATTCGACAAGCCACCCCAAGGTATGGGCGGGCGGCGATGTGGTAACAGGTGCAGCCATGGTCATCGATGCCATTGCCGCCGGCCAGAAAGCGGCCGCAGCCATGGACCGGGCCTTGCGGACCGCCAGGGGAGAAAAGCCGTGGGAAGAAGCGGCAGATGAAATCGATATTCCCTTTGAGGTGGATGAGGATATTATTGAGCAGCTCCAGGCCAGGATCCCCGAACTGTCGCCTGTTGAAAGGCGCCTGGTTTTTCAGGAAGTGGAGCTGGGGTACGACCGTGAGACGGCCATGCGCGAGGCCTGTCGCTGTGTGCGCTGCGACGTAAAGATCGAACATTGATAATGAAACATGACAGCAAAGGAGAATACCATGGTGGCATTGACCATAGATAATCTTGCCGTGGAAGTCCCTGAAGGCACCACGATCCTTGTGGCCGCCAGAAGCGTCGGCATTCATATTCCTACGCTGTGCGCCCTGCCGGAGATCCATCACACCCCCGGTGCATGCCGGGTCTGCCTGGTGGAAGTGGAGCGCGCCCGAAGTCTGGTGGCATCCTGCGTCTACCCGGTGGCCAAGGGGATGAAGGTGAAAACGAACAGCCGGCGGGTGCGCGAAGCCCGGGAACAGGTGATCGAGTTCCTGCTCTCGGACCACCCCCAGGACTGCAACATCTGCCAGAAGCACGGCGCCTGCGAACTGCAGCAGGTAGCTGAAATGGTGGGCGTTCGCGCGGTCAACGTGCCGCGCACGGATTTTTCCGGTTTTCAAATCGACGATTCATCCGACGCACTGGTCCGCGACCCCTCCAAGTGCATCAACTGCCTGCGGTGCATAACCGCATGCTCGGACATCCAGGGTGTATACCTGCTGACATCGGAAGGCCGCGGGTTTGATTCCCGGGTGGTCCCGGCCATGAGCCACGATCTTGCACATTCGGCCTGCACTTACTGCGGGCAATGCACCGTGGTCTGCCCCACGGCCGCCATTGTGGAAAAGGACCACACCGACCGGGTCTGGGCCGCCCTTGAAGACCCCAAAAAGCATGTCGTAGTCCAGGAAGCCCCGGCCATCCGCGCCCAGCTTGGCGAGGAGTTCGGGCTCCCGCCCGGCACGCTGGTCACGGGCCAGATGATCACCGCATTGCGGCGGCTTGGGTTCGACAAGGTGTTCGACACCAACTTCACGGCGGACCTGACCATTATCGAGGAGGGCAACGAGCTGCTTCACCGGGTCAAGACCGGCGGGAAGCTTCCCATGATCACGTCTTGCAGCCCGGGGTGGATCAAATTTATCGAACACTTTTACCCGGACCTGCTGCCGCACCTGTCAACCTGCAAATCACCCCAGCAGATGTTCGGGGCCCTTGCCAAGACCTATTACGCCGAAAAAGAAGGCATTGATCCGGCCGATATATTCGTGGTCTCCATCATGCCCTGCACGGCCAAGAAATTCGAGGCGGCCCGGCCGGAAATGCAGTCTTCCGGGTACCGGGACGTGGACGTGGTGCTGACCACCCGGGAGCTTGGCCGCATGCTCCGCCAGGCGGGGATCGATCTGGCCGTGCTGCCGGAGGGCGAATATGATGCGCCCATGGGGCAGTACAGCGGTGCGGGCACCATATTCGGTGCAACCGGCGGGGTGATGGAGGCAGCGCTGCGCACCGTATATGCGGTGGTGACCGGAAACAACCTGCCCAGCCTGGACATTACCGCGGTCAGGGGTCTTGACGGCATCAAGGAAGCGGCCCTGACAGTGGGGGACCTTGGGGAGGTGAAGGCCGCCGTCGCCCATGGTCTGGGAAATGCACGGCAGATAATGGACCGCGTCGCTTCCGGTGCGGCCGATTATCATTTTATCGAAATCATGTCCTGCCCCGGGGGTTGTGTGGGCGGCGGGGGGCAACCCCTCCCGGCCTCCGATGAAAAACGGCAACTGAGGGCCGGCGCCCTTTACCAGGACGACCGCGACGTGCAGGCCATCCGGCAGTCCCATGAAAACCCGGCCATCAAAGCGCTCTATGAGGAGTTCCTGAAAACGCCCCTGGGCGACAAGTCTCACCACCTGCTTCATACCCATTATACAGAGAGGGAAGTATGATGCATGAGAATTTACTATCCGCGGTTCAGGATGCAACCGGTGTTTTAAACTGATGATGACGGACAAGGAGACAACCATGACAAAACGAAACGAGATTCTTGTGGTGGATGATGACATGGACATCCGTGACAGCCTCAAGATTATCCTGGAGAAAAACGGGTACGGGGTGCGGCTTGCCAGGAACGGGGCCGAGGCACTCAAAGAGCTCAAAGACCAGGTGCCGGATTTGATGATTCTGGATGTGATGATGTCAACCGACACCGAAGGGTTCGACCTGGCCTATGAGCTCAAAAACTCCCAGGAATATGAAAATCTGCCCATCATTTTACTGACGAGTTTCCTGGAAAAGGTCCGGGAGGAAGGCCCGGATCAGTTTCAGCATATTTTGGGCGAAGAATGGCCGGCCAAGTGGCTGTTTGAAAAACCCATCGATTCGGAAAGACTGCTGAAAAAACTGGAAGGCATTCTAAAGCCGGCCTGAGCAGACAACCAAACCGGCCGACAGTCTTGAAGCATTCGTAAAAAGACCATAGAGACGGGGGGGAACCTTGGCGCATCATGCCGTTAACGTCATCACATACGAAACCCTATCCGAATGCCAGGTCCTTCCCCCGTTTCTTTCCTGGCGAACTAAAAGGGCGAAGCCTGTGGTTCATCCGGCTGAGGTGGGGCGCCCCCCCCGCCATTGTCATTGCCGCAGGATTGGCTTTTCTGTGCGGATACCGCATTAACCCGGCAGCGGTGATTGCCGCCGCCGGGTTAATGCTGGCCGGGAACACGGCCTTGTGGGGCTGGTCCCGGCAGATGACCCCGGATGCGTGGCAGCGCCCCGAAAGGCTGCACCATTTCATTTACTGGCAGCTGGGACTCGACTTCGGTGTGATCCTTCTGCTGATCCATTTTACCGGGGGCATCCACAGCCCTCTGCTCTACCTGTGCCTCATTCCCGTCCTTTTTTCAGCCAGCCTCCTGCCGCGGTGGCCCGCATGGGCCGTCACGTTCATCGTCGTGGCAGGCGTCGTCCTGATCACGATCGGGGCGCACCGGGAATGGATCGCCCAACACCCGGCCATCGCCGGTCCCGGCCCGGGTATTCCAACCCCTTTTGCCGACATGGCGTTGAACCTGTTTTTTTTCGCAGCCACCGTATCCATCACGGCATTTCTGTCCATCACCGTCATGCGCGTGTTTTTCCGGCGGGTGCAGCAGCTGGCCGTCAAGTCGGACTCGCTGGCGGCGTACAACCAGCGTTTCAACGCCCTGTTTTCCATGGTCAAGGCCATCGGCGCCATCCGCCAGCTGGACCGGGTCCTGGAAACCGCCACCCATGACGTGGCAATGGTCATGAATGTCAAGGCTATTTCCGTCAAGCTGCTGAGCGAAGACGGGAAGCATCTGGCGTACCGGGGCTGCTACGGCCTGCCGCCGGAATTTGTCAAAAAGCGCCTCATCGCTGTGGCCGAAAGCCCGTTGAACCAGCGCATCATGGATGGGGAGCCGTTTGTCACCGGCGACCTGGGCCAACATGAAATGTTTCAATTCGGAGAGGATTTGGCCTTTGCCCGTATCCGCTCCGTGCTTTTTGTGCCCATCGCGGTCGAAGACCGGGTGATGGGCGTTCTCGGGGCCTATTGCATCCTGGCCGACCGTTTTACCGAAACAGATATCGAATTTTTCCGCCTGGCCGCCGGCCTCGTGGGTATCGGCATCGACAACTCGCGGGCATATGAAGCCATTGAAACATTCACCGCTGAACGTTCCCGGTTCATGCTCCGTGTGGCCCACAACCTCAGAGCCCCCCTGGCTGCCGTGCTCAGCATGCTGGAATTGCTGCGCGATCAGCATTTGGGCGCGCTCAATGAAGGGCAGGCGGAATATCTGCGGCGCGTGGACCGGAGGACCCGCACAATGCTGGACATGATCAACGAACTGCTGACGCTTTCCACCAGCCGGACCGTTCAGGAAAAACCCGAAAAAAAAGCCCTTGACGCATCGTGGCTGGCCGGGCGCCTGGAGCGGACGTTTCATGATGAAGCCGCTGAACGGGGCGTTGTCCTTGCCATAACCGTGGCCGATGACACCCCGGTCATCATGGGAGACGCCGAGCAGATCGAGCAGATGCTGGAAAACCTCACATCCAATGCCGTCAAGTACACCCCGGCAGGCGGGCGCGTCACCGTTTCTTTCAGCGCTTCCGGAACCCGCATGGTCACCATCACGGTGTCAGATTCGGGGATCGGCATTCCCGAGGCCGAGATGCCCCGTCTTTTTACAGAATTCTTTCGGGCGGCCAACGCCAGGGAAAAGGAAGACCTGGGAACGGGCCTGGGGTTGGCCATTGTAAAGGACATCGTGGACACGCACCACGGCCAGATTACGGTGGACAGCAGGGAGGGCCGGGGAACGACCTTCACGGTCAGCCTGCCGGCAGGCGAGGACCTGAAAAAATGACCATTCGTCCACTGTCCATCATAGTGCTGCTTGCCATCTGTATTGCCGCTTCGGGGGAGGTTTTTTCTTCAGCGGTGGAAACCGATGCGAACCCGCATATCCTGGAAACCTTTGTGGTTACGGCCCGGGGCCGGGAAAGCATGGCAACCGCAACGCCCGGCGGCATCGGAACGGTCGGCTCAAGGGAAATCCTCACCCGGCAGCCGGTCGGCCTGGCAAACATGGCGGCCCATATTCCCGGGGTCAGCATGGCCAACGATGCCCTGTGGGGGGCCGATGTCAATATCCGCGGACTGGGCCGCAACCGCCTGATCATCCTCATCGACGGTTGCCGGGTCAATACCGCGACGGACATCAATGCGCAGTTCGGCTTGATCGACCCCATGGAAGTGGAGCGCATCGAGGTGCTCAAGGGACCCCTGAGTGCCCTTTACGGCTCCGGGGCCATCGGGGGGGTTGTCAACATTATCACGAGAAAGCCCGAATTCAGCGAAACACCCCAGTGGCAGGGCGCGGTCTCATCATCTGCTGCAAACAACCCGGCCGGCTTCGGGATTTATGGCAACATCGCCCACACGGACATGAACCAATGGGTCTACGCCTCCGCCGCACGCCGGAAGCGCACCAGCTATCGCGATGGCGACGGCGACCGGGTTCCCAACAGCCAGTTCGACGATTTCCAGGGGAAAATACAGCTGTCCAGGCGCTGGAATGACCAGAACCGGAGCCTCGTTCAGGTGCAGCGCTACGCAGCCGGCGAGGTGGGCATTCCCGGATCGGGCATTGCCAGCCTGCCCACCCACAGCGATGTCACCTACCCGGACATCCGCCGAACCCTGCTGCAGGCGCGCCATGACATCGAGCTGGGGGACGAATACCCTGTTTCAACCCGGGTAAACACCTATTTTCACAGAATCAACCGGAATGTCCGGATCGACAATTTCACCGGCGGTCCCCTGGCGGCCGTCAGGCCGGAAGCCCGCCACGACACGCTCGGCGCCGCCTGGTTGAACCACGTGAACGCAGGCACCCATCACTTGCTGCTCGGCATGGACATCTGGCGGTGGGACTATGAAGGCGCCCGGACCCGACGCTTTACAGACGGCGGAAAGTTGGTGGATCAACCACTGGCCGACTCCTGGCAGCTTTCAGCGGGCATTTTTGCCGAAGATGACTGGCAGATCAGCGACCGGTGGACGGCCAATGCCGGCCTTCGGCTGGACCGCATCACCGCCGAAAGCAAAGATCTTTACCGGTCTGTCGACCCGCCGGGGCCCCTGATCCGTCCCGGCGAACGGCAAACCGACGTCTCCTGGAACGCCCACGGCGGACTGACATGGTTTTTTTCCCGGCAATGGACAATGACCGCCATCGCCGCTTCCAGCTACCGCGCGCCAGACCTGCTGGACCGTTTCAAATACATTTATTTCGGCGAAGGCAATGAATTGTACGGGAATCCTGACCTGGACCCGGAGCGCTCCGTTTTTGTCGAAGCCGGCCTGCACCACCAGCGCAACCATTTTTCCGCAGGCTTCAGCGCCTTTGTCAACACCCTTGAAAATCTGATTGTCGACCCAAGCCCGGCCGGCGGCATCCGCCAGATGGAAAACATCGACGAGGCCCGCATTTACGGCGTGGAAGCCGATTTTGGCTGGTTCTTTGCCCCAACCTGGCGGCTCTTCGGGAATATGGCCTATGCCCGGGGAAAAGACACCTTGAACAAGCGGAACCTGCCATTCATACCGCCCCTCAACGGGATGGCCGGCATCCGCCGGGACGGCTTTCAGCGCTTCTGGTCGACCCTTGAACTGGAATGGGCGGCTAAACAGGACAAGCCCCCCGAAGGTGTTGACCCGCCGGATGGCTGGGTCACCATCAACCTTGCCGCCGGGTGCCGGTTCGGCTCCGGCCGGACGCGCCACGAGCTGATCACGCGGGTCGACAACCTTCTGAATGCCGGCTACAGGAACTATCTTTCCACATCCAGGGGATTTATCCTCAAGGAACCCGGCATCAATGTTTCCCTGATCTGGATGTCGGCTTTTTGAGAGGGACATGGAACCCATAGACATCATCATCATTGTAGCCTACCTGGCCGTGATCGTGGCCATCGGCCTGACGGTTTCCCGGCGTCCGGGAACGGACAGGGAGTTTTTTCTGGCCGGCCGGTCCATGCACTGGCTGCCCATCGGCCTGTCGATCACCCTGACGGCCTTCAGCGGCATCAACTACGCCGCCTTTTCCGGGGAAGTCTTCGGCCACGGGCTCTATGTGGCCCTGAGCCTGCCGGTCTTTATCATCGTGGCCTTTCCGGTGATACGGGTCATCATGCCCTTTTATCACCGGCAGGGCCTTTCCAGCGCCTATGAATACCTCGAAAAACGGTTTGACCCCCGGGTGCGGACTCTGGGGTCCGGTCTTTTCATCCTCTGGCGCATCTTCTGGATGGCCACGGCATTGTACGTGCCGGCAAAAATTCTGGCCCTTTTGACGGGCCTTGATGAATACCTTGTCATCCTGGTCGCGGGGGCGGTGGTCACGACGTATAGGGCAGCCGGCGGCATAAGGACCGTTATATGGACGGACGTTTTTCAATTTGTCGTCCTGGTGGGCGGCCTGTTTGTCATCATCGGCCTGGCTGCGGCAGCCGCGCCCGACGGGCTTGTCGGCATTCTCCGCACCTGCGCTGCCGGCGGGCGGATGCAGCCCTTTTACCCCTTTGACCCGGTTGTTTTTTCACCGGACCCCCGCATCCGGATTACCCTCTGGAGCGCCTGGATCGGGACCTTTGTGGCTTTCATGTCGCGCTACGGCGTGGACCAGGTGGTCGTGCAGCGCTATTTCACCGCCAGAAGCCTTCGGACCGCCCAGGTCGCCTTTCACCTGAACTACGGTGCTTCGATACTGGCACTGCTTTCATTGGCCATGCTGGGCTTTGCCATGTATGCCCACGCCGTTCACAGCGGCGCACCGGCCGTGCACCCGGACCAGCCCATGGCCTGGTTTACCCTTTTTATCCGTTCCCTTCCCGCAGGCGCCGTCGGCCTCGTGGTGACGGGCCTGATGGCGGCAACCATGTCCAGCATCGATTCCGGCATCAATTCCTGCTGCACCGCTTTTGTCACCGACTTTTACAGCCGGTTCCGCAAAGGCGGCGCCTCCGGGTCGATTGGCATCAACCGTTTGCTGAGCCTGCTTTTCGGCGCCATCGCCACGGTGGCCGCCATGAACGTCAGCAATCTCGGCACTGTTTTCGAAATCGCCAACAAAATCATCAACGGGTTCGGCAGCCCCCTGCTGGCGATTTTTCTCATGGGCATGTTCAGCAAAACAGCAGGAAGCAGGGGGATGCTTGTGGGCGGCATGCTTGGCGCGGCCTGGAGCGCCTGGGTCAGTTTCAGCGTAACGGACATCGCCCTGCACTATTACGCGGTGGTCAATTTCATGGGCACCTGGGTCCTCTGCTACGGTGCGAGCCTTGCGGACAAGCATTTTTTTGGCGGCGGCCCGTCAGCGAAGCAGCTGCGCTGGACCTGGACAGCCCTTAACCGGAGCGCATCAGTTTTTAATAGTATTAAATAATGGAGAGGACACCCCATGCGCGTGCATCATCAATATCCCCTGATCACAACCATCCGGGAAAAATGCCGGGCCTGTTATACCTGTGTGCGGGAGTGCCCGGCCAAGGCCATCCGGATTTCATCGGGGCAGGCGGAAGTCCTTGTGGACCGGTGCATCGGGTGCGGCAACTGTTTCCGGGTCTGCAGCCAGAGCGCAAAAAAAGTATATGGCTCAACGGATGAAGTCCGCGCGCTGCTGGAATCCGGCCGGCCGGTGTCGGCCATGATTGCACCCAGTTTTCCCGCGGCTTTTGGGGAAACCGACTATCGCCGGGTTGTGGGCATGGTCCGGGCGCTTGGGTTTGCGTCCGTCCATGAGGTGGGTTTCGGTGCGGATCTGGTGGCCGCAGGCTACCGAAAGCTGATGGAAAAACACCCCGAACGCCGGTTTATTGCCACCACCTGCCCGGCCCTGGTGGCCTTTGTGGAATGTTTTCACCCGGACATGGTTGCGCGGCTGGCCCCCGTGGTCTCCCCCATGCTTGCCGAAGCAAGGGTGCTCCGGAAAATGTACGGGCCGGACCGCCAACTGGTATTTATCG
>SKZX01000038.1 GCA_007127175.1 Desulfobacterales bacterium | reverse complement strand
AAACAACCGCACATAAAAAGGGAGGGGGCGACATGGATGACACCTTGACGGTATTCACCGCGAGTAAATACTGCAATGTCTCTTCACAAACCATTATCAACTGGATTGAAGACGGCCACATCAACGCTTACAGGACCGTTGGCGGACACCGGCGCATCAAGCGGGACGACCTCGAAGCCTTCATGCGCAAACAGGGGATCCCCATCCCGGAAGATAAAAAGGTTGCGGACAGGAAAAAAATCCTCGTGGTCGACGATGACCTGATCATCGTCGAGTCCATTGTGCAGGCCCTGGAAGAGGACGAGTTCGACTACGAGGTGATCTCCGCGTCCGACGGTTTCGAGGCCGGCCTCCAGGTGAAGCACTTCAACCCCGACCTGCTGATCCTGGACATTATGATGCCGGACATCAAGGGCTTCGAGGTCTGCAAAAAGATCAAGTCCGGCGAGGACACCCGCCACATCAAGATCATCGTCCTGTCGGCCTACCTCGACGAAGACAAGTTCAAGCAGATGAAGGACAACGGCGCGGATGTCTGTTTTTCAAAACCCCTTCCCCTGAAAAAGCTGAAAGAAGAGGTGGCCAAACTGCTGGGGAAGAAGCATACAGGAGGGGAATCATGAACCTGAGCGAGGCCATGAAGAAGAAGCGCTTTATTGTCACCTCAGAGATTCAGGCCCCCTTAGGTGATGATGACCCCGCAGCCATGATCGAAAAGCTGAAAAAAATAAGGGGGCGCGTGGACGGTGTGAGCGTCGCCGAAATCGAGCTCGAAGGCGTTGTCGGTGACAGCATCAAGGTCTGCGACCTGCTGCGGCAGAACCGGTTTAACGCGATTTATCAAACCACCACCCGTGACAAGAACCGGTTTCAACTCCAAAAGGACCTGGTCCAGGCCCATGATGCCGGCGTGCACAATATTCTCGTGTTTACAGAGGATTATCGCATATCCGGGGACAGCCTCCAGGAGACGCTGTTTTTTCATGTGGATTCCGGGAAGCTGGCATCGGTCCTTGAACACCTCAAGGCCGGTGAAACGGTTGACGGGAAGGAACTGCCCGCTGAAATCGATTTCACGTTAGGGACCGGCGTGGAAACCCCCTGGGGAAAAAACGTTCCCAAGCGGGGCATGGAAGAATTGGAAGACATGATGAACGTCGGCACCGGCTATTTCCTCACAACGCCGATTTTCGACCTCGACCAGTTCGACCGGTTCATGAAGCAGGTCAGCATTTTCCAGGTGCCGGTGATCGCGGAGGTATTGATCCTGAGAACGGCCGGGATGGGAAAGTTCCTGAACCGCCATTTCCGGTCCGGGCTGGTGCCGGACTGGGCCATTCAGAAGCTGCTGCAGGCCCAGGACAAGGAAAACGCCAGCATCGAGCTGTTCACAGAAACCGTCAGGGGTCTCAAGGACCTCTGCCAGGGTGTTCATATCATTACCATCGGGGGCGAGGACAAGCTGGCACAATACCTGAACGCCGCCAAACTGGTTTAAGGGAGAATAAAAATGGATGGAATGATCCAACTGGATGACATGGACTGCGAATTCAAGGAAGAGATCCTCTCCCGGGTACCGGGGGCGAACCTCGATCTTTGCTTTACCTGCGGCACCTGCACCGGCGGGTGCCCGGCATCGGAGCAGTTCGGCATGGACCCCAGGAAATTCCTGCGCATGCTGCTTCTGGGAATGGATGACGAGGTCAAGCAAAGCCCATGGGCTTGGGTCTGCACCATGTGCGCCCGGTGCAAGACCGTATGCCCCATGGAAATCGACATCCCCAAAATGATTTACAATGTGCGGGGAAGCTGGCCCAGGGAAAAACGCCCCAAGGGCATCCTCGGGTCATGCGACCAGCACATCCGGACGGGAAACGCCATGGGTGTTCCGTCCGAAGACTTTGCGTGGACCGTTGAGGATGTGGCCGAAGAAATCCGGAACGAACACCCGGGGTTCGAGAATCTTCAGGCTTCGGTGGACCGGGTCGGGGCAGTAATGGCCCTGAACCAGAATTCCCGGGAGCCCGTGACCGAACCCGATGAAATGGGGCCGCTGTTGAAGATCCTGCATATCGCCGGCGTCGATTGGACCTACCCCACGGTCATGTGGGGCGGCGAAAACTACTGCATGTTTCTGGCCGACGATGAGGGGTGGCGCTATATCACCGAGGAATTCGTCTACCACATCGAGCACAACCTCGGGTGCAAGGTCGTGATCAATACGGAGTGAGGGCACTCATACTTTTCAATCCTGGAAGGATTGAGGAAATTCAACATCCCCTATTCATTTGAATACAAAAGCATCCTTGAACTGTACGCCGACTGGATCCGGGACGGCACGCTCAAGGTGAACGCCGACTGGAACCGCGACCTTAAAATCAAGTTCACCGTTCAGGACCCCTGCAACATCGCCCGAAAGATCGGCACGGACAAGATCGTCAACGACCTGCGCTTTGTATTGAAAACGGTCGTGGGGGAAGAAAACGTGGTGGACATGGTGCCCAACCGGTCCAACAATTTCTGCTGCGGCGGCGGCGGCGGGGCCCTTCAGGGCGGCTTCCCGGAACAGCGGCGGGCATACGGCAAAGTCAAGTTCGACCAGATCATGGAAACCGGCGCCGACTACGTCATTGCCCCGTGCCATAACTGCCACGCCCAGATTGAAGATATCTGCGAGCACTATGGCGGGGAATACCGAGTGGTTCACCTGTGGACGATCCTCTGCCTGGCCATGGGCGTTCTGGGTGACAATGAACGCACTTACCTGGGACCGGACCTGGCCGAACTGAACGTGCTGCAGAGGAGGGTGAACAATGACGAATAAGACTACGGGATCGGTCCTGGTGGTTGGCGGCGGCATCGCCGGCATCCAGGCATCTCTTGACCTGGCCAACAGCGGCTTCAAAGTTTATCTGGCGGAACGGGAGTCGGCCGTCGGCGGGAGAATGGCGCAGCTGGACAAGACGTTTCCGACCAACGACTGCTCCATGTGCATCATTTCCCCCAAGCTCGTGGAAGTGGGCAAGCACCTGAATATCGATATCCTCTCTTATGCTTCCGTGGAAAACGTCGAAGGGGAGGCCGGCAACTTCAGCGTTCGCATCCGGCAGAAACCCCGCTTTGTCGACCTTGACAAGTGCACCGGGTGCGGTGACTGCGCCAAGATCTGCCCGGTGGCCCTGCCCAGCGAATTCGACACCGGGCTTATCGACCGGAAAGCGGCCTACAAGCGCTATCCCCAGGCCACGCCCAATGCCTTTGCCATTGACAAGGCGGGCATATCCCCGTGCAAGGCCGGGTGCCCGGCCGGAATCCATGTACAGGGGTACGTGGCCCTCATCGCCGAGGGCAAATACAAGGAAGCGCTTGCCCTCATCCGGAAGCACAACCCCCTGCCGGCCATCTGCGGCCGGGTCTGCACCCACCCGTGCGAAACCGCATGCACGCGCAGCAAGGTGGACGACCCCATTGCCATTATGCAGTTGAAGCGGTTTGTCACGGACTGGGAATACTCCCAGGAAGAACCGGAGGTGCCCAGGGTCGAGATCCAGCGGAAAGAAAAGGTGGCCATTGTGGGCGCCGGCCCGGCCGGACTGTCCGCCGCCTTTTACCTGGCCATCGACGGTTATAAGCCGACCATATTTGAAGCCTCCGATGAACCGGGCGGCATGATGGTCTGGGGCATTCCCGACTACCGCCTTCCCCGGGACATCCTGAACAAGGACATCGCCTATATTCAGCGGTTGGGTGTAGAAATAAAGACCAACACCCCCATCGGCGAGGATCTTTCCATCGACGACTTGCTCAACCAGGGTTTTTCGGCGGTTTTTCTGGGAGTCGGCGCGCAGAACAGCATGAAGCTGGGCATTGAAGGCGAAGACATACCGGGGGTCATCCACGGTGTGACCTATCTGCGGGCGCTCAACGAGGGGAAAGACGTCTCCCTGGGGGACCGGGTGGCCGTCATCGGCGGCGGCAACGTGGCCATCGACGTGGTCCGCAGCGCCATCCGCAAAGGATCAAAGGAGGTATTCATCGTCTACCGCCGCAGTCGCGAGGAAATGCCTGCCCTGGACGAGGAAGTCCTTGAAGCAGAGGAAGAAGGGATCAAGATCCACTACCTGGCCGCACCCACCCGCGTTGTGGGCAACGGCAGGGTGGAAGGTCTCGAGTGCATCCGCATGGAACTGGGCGAACCGGACAAAAGCGGCCGCCGCCGGCCGGAACCCGTCCCCGGCTCCGAGTTTGTCCTTGAAGTCGATGCAGTGGTCCCCGCCATCGGGCAAACCATCGACCTTTCGCTTCTGCCGGAAGAAAAAGCATGGGACATCACCCGCTGGGGAAGCCTTGAATGCGATCCCGTCACATTTGCCACGCGCGTCCCTGGCGTGTTTGCGGGCGGGGACATGGTGACCGGGCCGGCCACCGTGGTGGAAGCCATCGGTGCGGGCCGGGAAGCGGCGATTTCCATCGCCCGCTACCTGCAGGGGGCAGACCTTTATGAAGGGCGTGAACGGCGACTGCCGGTGGTGGATCTGACACCCGAGGGAGAACGGATCAACCCTCGCCGCCATCCTGCCAAGGCCCCGGTTGACCAGCGGGTGGCCGATTTCCAGGAAGTGCAGTACGCCTTCACAGAGGAAGATGCCCTGGCGGAAGCCGCCCGGTGCCTGGACTGCGGGGTCTGCAGCGAATGCCTCCAGTGCGTGGATGCCTGCCTGGCCAAGGCCATCAATCATGACATGGAAGAAGCCATCATCGATATCGATGTCGGCTCCATCGTCCTGGCGCCGGGAAGCGAACTCACCGATCCCCGTCTCCGGTCGGAATACGGGTATGCCGATTACCCCAACGTGGTCACCGCCATTGAGTTTGAACGGATCCTGTCCGCATCTGGCCCCTACCAGGGACACATCCTCCGCCCCTCCGATGAAACCGAACCCAAAAAGATCGCATGGATTCAATGCGTCGGCTCACGGGGCATCAACAAGGGGGACCACGAATACTGCTCAGGCGTCTGCTGCATGTATGCCAACAAGCAGGCCGTGATCGCAAAAGAACACTGCGAGTATGACCTGGATACGACCATTTTCTTCATGGACATGCGGACCCACGGCAAGGAGTTCGACACGTACAATACCCGTGCCCAGGAGCAGGGCGTCCGCTTTGTCCGGTCGAGAATCCACTCCATATTCACCCTGCCGAACGACGCCCTGCGGATCGTTTACGCCACCGAGGGCGGTTCCACGGCAGAAGAGGTGTACGACCTGGTGGTACTGTCCGTGGGCCTTGCGCCCGGCGACACCGTCCAAAAACTGGCCCAAACCATGGGCATCAACCTGAACCGCCACGGCTTTGCCGCCACGCAAAACCTGCTGCCGGTGAACACCTCCCGGGAAGGGATATATGTCTGCGGAACCTTCCAGGAACCCAAGGACATACCGGTATCGGTCATGGAGGCCTCGGCTGCGGCTGCAGCGGCATCCATCAAGCTCAAGGACCAGCGCTGGAGCCTGACACGGTCCAAAGAGGTGCCGCCTGAAAAGGACCTTGACGATGCCGAACCCAGGATCGGCGTGTTTGTGTGCAACTGCGGGATCAACATCGGCGGTGTGGCCGACGTTCCCGCCGTAAGGGACTACGCCGCCAGCCTTCCCCACGTGGTGCACGTGGAAGACAACCTGTTCACCTGCTCCCAGGACTCCCAGAACCACATCATCGAGGTCATCGCAGAAAAAGACATCAACCGCGTGGTGGTCGCTTCCTGCTCCCCGCGCACCCATGAGCCGCTTTTCCAGGAAACCATCGAAAACGCCGGGCTCAACAAGTATCTGTTTGAGATGGCCAACATCCGGGACCAGAACACCTGGGTCCACATGAACAACCCGGACAAGGCCACCGCCAAGGCAAAAGACCTGGTGCGCATGGCCGTGGCCAAGGCCGCCCTTGCAAAATCCCTGCACCAGGTCAGCCGCGATGTCAACAGCAGCGTTCTGGTCATCGGGGGGGGTGTTGCAGGCATGGAAGCGGCCCTGGGCATCGCCGATCAGGGGTTCAAGGCCTACCTGGTCGAAAAGACCGGCGAACTGGGCGGCGTGGCAAGGCGCCTGAACGCCACCTGGCAGGGGGAGAATATCCGAAAATATCTTGCCTCGCTCATCGACAGGGTTTTCGACCATGAGAATATCGACCTTTACCTGAACAGCCACATATCGGCCACAACCGGTTCTTTGGGCAGCTTTGTGTCGACCATTGCCACATCCGGTGAGAAGGAGGCGCGCATACCGGTCGAGCACGGCGCCACCATCATCGCAACCGGGGGACGGGAGGACAAGCCGCCCCTGTACCTTTACGGCGAGCACCCCGACGTGCTGACCCACCTGGAAATGGACCAGGCCCTGGCTGAAAACGACCCCCGGATCGATACGGCCAAATCCGTTGCGTTTATCCAGTGCGCGGGTTCCCGCGACGAAAACAGGCCTTACTGCAGCAAGATCTGCTGTACGCACAGCCTGAAAAGCGCCCTGGCCATAAAGAAAAGACGGCCAAAGGCCAAGGTGTACATTATATACCGCGATATCCGGTCCTACGGCTTCCGGGAAGAATTGTACAAGGAAGCCAGGGAGAAAGGCATCCTCTTTATCCGCTACGAACCGGGGAACAAGCCGGTCGTGTCCCTGGGCCCGAACAAGCGACCGACCCTCGTAGTCGAGGACCACGTCCTTCGGATGCCCGTTAAAATATCGCCGGACCTCCTGGTCCTGGCCACGGGCATCGCTGCTGAAAACAACAAGCACCTGTTCGAACTCTTCAAGGTGCCGGTCAACAATGACGGCTTCCTGGTGGAGGCCCATGCCAAGCTGAGACCGGTTGATTTTGCTTCCGACGGCCTGTTTGTGGCCGGGCTGGCCCATTACCCCAAGCCCCTTGAAGAAAGTATCGCCCAGGCCCGCGCGGCTGTGGCACGCGCTGTAACGATTGTCTCCAGGGATGCCATCATGGTCGGCGGTGTTGTAGCAGAAGTAGAGCCGGAAAAATGCGCGGTCTGCCTGACCTGCGTCCGCACCTGTCCCTACGGCATCCCCTATATTCACGAAGACGGCTACGCGGTGATCGAGCCCTATGAATGCCATGGCTGCGGTGCGTGCGCCGCGGAATGCCCGGGCAAGGCGATCACCCTGAAGCACTACACGGATGAACAGATCATGGCCAAGACCGATGCCCTTTTCAAGGTGGCCTGAACCAAGCGAGAACCCTAATTGTGATTGCGGGAGAAACACCATGCCAGACACATTCGAACCACGCATCATTGCCTTTTGCTGCCAATACTGAGCGTACGCAGCCGGGGACCTGGCAGGTTCCCTGAGGCTTTCCTACCCGCCGGAGGTAAAGGTGATCCAGGTACCATGCACCGGCAGGGTTGATATCATCCACCTTTTGAATGCCCTTGAGGACGGTGCGGACGGCGTTTACGTGGCAGGCTGCCTGGAAGGGGAATGCCACTTCAGCACCGGCAACATCAAGGCCCGGAAAAAGGTGGCCTACGTCAAGAAGGTCCTGGAAGAAATCGGCATGGAGCCTGAACGGGTGGCCATGTACAACCTGTCGTCCGCCCAGGGGCAGCGCTTTGCCGAAATCGCCAACGAGATGGTCGATCAGATCAAGGCCATCGGTCCGTCGCCGGTCAAAGGCGCACGGGCGCGGCAGACTTCGGATGCAATAAATTGAACGGTTTTATCCATATACTTATAACACTGTTTGACCAGAGAGGTGGCTCATGATTGTTGCAGACCCAAAACCGCTCCAGGAAATAATGGGCATGGTAAGCGCGTTTTCCAAAATACTGATCGTCGGCTGCAAGGGATGCGTCACCGTCTGCAATGTGGGGGGCGCAAAGGAAGTTGAAGTGCTGCGCGCCGCCCTCATGCTGGCCGGTGAAAAGGAGGGCAGACCGCTGACCATTGACACCGTGATGCTGGAGCGCCAGTGCGACAAGGAATATGTTGAATTGCTGAAAGACAAACTGGACGGCCATGATGGCGTGCTTTCCATGGCCTGCGGGGTCGGCCCCCAGTTTCTGTCCGAAGCCTATCCGGAGCAGCGGTTTTTCCCGGCTGTGAACACCACCTTTTACGGCGGCGCTGTATCGCACGGCATCTGGGAAGAGCGCTGCGCCGGGTGCGGGACCTGCATTATCCACCATTTTGAAGGCTTGTGCCCCATTGCCCGCTGCGCCAAAAGCATCCTCCACGGCCCTTGCGGCGGATCGTCCGAGGGCGTCTGCGAAGTGTCCAAAGAGACGGTATGCATATGGGACGCGATCGTCAAAAAGAAAATGGCCGAGGGGCGCCTGGATGACCTGCTCACGATCCATGACCCCAGGGACTGGCGCACCTCAAGGGATGGGGGCCCCAGGAGAAGCATCCGGGAAACACTGGCCGATTGATCACCGAACCGAGATGGGAAATACGATAAGCGATAACAAGGAGAGACGCTGATGAGCGACTTGAAATCAGGCAGTAATCTTGAAAAAGTCCTTAAGGCCGGCCATTTTGCCTTTACCGGTGAGTGCGGCCCCCCCAGGGGCGCCAATGTGGAGCACTTCACCAAAAAGCTCGCGCACTTGAAAGGGAATGTCGACGCCGTCAACATCACCGACAACCAGACCGCCGTGGCCCGGATGTCGAGCCTGGCCGCATCCCACATTGCCATCCACGAGGGGATCGAGCCCAATTTCCAGATGGTCTGCCGGGACAGAAACCGCCTGGCCATGACCAGCGACATCCTCGGCGCCTATGCATTGGGCATCCGCAACATGCTCTGCCTTTCCGGGGACCACCAGACCTTCGGCACATGCCCCCAGGCCAAGAACGTGCACGATCTCGACTCCATGCAGCTGATCCGCCTGGCCACCCGGATGCGCGATGAAGGAACATTCCTGGATGGCGATGACATTGACGTGCCCCCCAGACTCTTTGTGGGCGCAGCCAGCAACCCCTTTGCCGACCCCTTTGAATTCCGGGTTTACCGGCTGAAGAACAAGATTGCCGCCGGTGCCGATTATATTCAGACCCAGTGCGTGTTCAACATGGACAAATTCCGAGAGTTCATGAAAATGGTCGTGGACATGGGGCTGCATGAAAAGTGCTATATCCTTGCCGGGGTCACCCCCATGAAAGGTGCGCCCATGGCCAATTACATGAAAAAATTCGTTCCCGGGATGGATATCCCCGATTCCCTGATCAAGCGGCTCAAAGGCGTGGAAAAGGCGGACCAGCCCGAAGAGGGCATCAAGTTCGCCCTGGAGCAAATCGAGGAATTCAAGGAAATGGAAGGCGTTGCAGGCGTTCACCTGATGGCGATCGAGTGGGAGCAGAAGGTGCCGGAGATCGCCGAGCGGGCGGGCGTCCTGCCCCGACCGGCGGTATGAGCTTCATCCGTGCCGTTAAAAACCAATTCAAAACCCAATCTGCGGTTTT
>SKZX01000086.1 GCA_007127175.1 Desulfobacterales bacterium | reverse complement strand
GTTCCGCCTCGGATTCCGTGCCGTCCAGGTTGAATTTCGGGAAATGATGCGATTTTGTATCGAAGTCGATGGTGCAGCGATCGGCAATTTCAAGGGTCTTTTCAACAGCCCCGGGAAATCCGGCAAAGGCGTTCCGCATTTCCTCGCCGGATTTAAAATAGAGTTCTCCCTCGCCGAACTTCATCCGGCTGTCATCCTTCAAGGTCTTCCCTGTCTGGATACACATGAGCGCCTCATGGGCGCGCATATCACCGGCATTCAAATAGTGGCAGTCATTGGTTGCGACAAGCGGAATCGAAAGGCGCCGGCTCATTTCCAGAAGCCGGGTGTTGACCTTTTTCTGATCCTCCATCCTGTTTTCCTGGACCTCAAGGAAAAAATTGTCCTCTCCGAACAGGTTCAGGTAATAAATGGCGGCCGCTTCGGCTTCTTCGACCCGGTCTTTTCGAAGCAGTCCCGGAACCTCTCCTTTCAGGCATGCGGACAGGGCGATCAACCCCTTGTGGTGGGCAGACAGCAAATCCTTGTCTATTCTCGGCTTATGATAAAACCCCTCAATGGAAGCGGCAGTGGCCATGCGGCAAAGGTTCCGGTAACCTTCCATGTTTTCGGCAAGAAGCAACAGGTGCGTCATGCCGCGATGGTCTTCCGGCGTGTTGTCGAAGCGGGTTCTCGGCGCCACATAGCACTCGCACCCGATAATCGGCTTAACCCCCGCTTTTCGGGCCTGCAGGAAAAAGTCCATGACGCCGAACATGGTGCCGTGATCGGTAATGGCTAAGGCGGGCATGTTGTATTGCTTTGCACGGGTGATCAGGTCATGGATGCGGATAGCGCCGTCCAGCAATGAATACTCGGTATGGACGTGGAGATGAACAAAGCCGCCGCTGCTGTCAGCCATTTAGAGCCTCATGGGGTTGCGGTTGAATAATATGAATAATAAAGGACGCTTCCTGCATACGCTTAGAACCCCCTTTCAAAATCCGGATTCCGGTTCATCAATTTTGAGATGGGTTCTAATCAAGGCTGTAATTGGGCGCTTCCTTGGTGATGATCACGTCATGCGCATGACTCTCGCGCAAACCCGCCGGGCTGATCTTTATAAAACGGGCGTTTTTGCGCAGCTCTGCAATAGAGCGGCAACCCACATAGCCCATTCCGGATTTCAACCCGCCGATGAGCTGGTAAACGTTTTCACCGATGGTCCCCCGATACGGCACCCTGCCGACGATGCCTTCCGGCACCAGTTTATCCGCCTCCACATCCTCACCCTGGTAATACCGATCCTTGCTTCCCTCCTGCATGGCCTCGAGGGACCCCATGCCGCGGTATGCCTTGTAGCTTCTTCCCTGAAAAATAATCTTTTCACCGGGACTTTCCTCTGTCCCTGCAAAAAGCCCGCCGATCATTACCGAGTGAGCCCCGGCGCCGATGGCTTTCGTCAGATCCCCGGAATACTTGACCCCGCCGTCGGCAATAAGCGGGATGCCGCTTTTTTCGGAAACCGAACGGCAATTGAGGATGGCGCTCAATTGGGGGACGCCGATACCGGCGATAATCCGGGT
Source organism: Desulfobacterales bacterium (assembly GCA_007127175.1). Taxonomy (GTDB): domain Bacteria; phylum Desulfobacterota; class Desulfobacteria; order Desulfobacterales; family Desulfosalsimonadaceae; genus B1SED10-16. Next base: position 7,915 of record SKZX01000086.1, on the reverse strand, counting down.
GGTGCAGATAGAGCCGGGTCCAATGCCGATCTTGATGGCATCCACCCCGGCTTTCACAAGGGCCTCAGCCCCCTCGGCCGTACCGATATTGCCCGCGATCAAATCAATGGCCGGAAACAGCTGCTTCAGTGTTTTTACCGCCCGGACAACATTTGCGGAATGCCCATGGGACGTGTCGATTAAAAGAACATCTACATCGCAGTTGACCAGGGCTTCGGCCCTTGAAACCATGTCGTCCCCGACCCCGACAGCGGCGCCCACCCTCAACCGGCCAAGGCTGTCCTTGCAGGAATAAGGATATTTTTTAATTTTTTCTATATCCTTGATGGTGATCATCCCCGTGAGGCGCCCTTCGGCGTTGACCACCAGCAGTTTTTCAATCCGGTGCTCATGCAGCAGCCTTTTTGATTCCTCCAGGCTGATCCCTTCCCGGACCGTGATCAGGTTTTTACTGGTCATGACCTCCTTGACCTTTTTATCCAGCCTTGTCTCGAAACGCAGATCCCGGTTCGTCACGATGCCCATAAGTTTGCTGCCTTCGACCACAGGCACGCCGGATATCTGAAAATGCTGCATCAGTTTCAAGACCTCGCGTATGGGAACATCCGGCTGGGTTGTCACCGGGTCGATGATCATCCCTGACTCGGACTTTTTAACCAGCCGGACCTCACGGCATTGCCTTTCTATATTCATGTTCCTGTGGATAAACCCCATGCCGCCGGCCCTGGCCATGCTTATGGCGGTCCTTGCCTCGGTTACCGTATCCATGGCAGCGCTGAGAAGGGGAATATTGAGCTCAATATTTCTGGTCAGCAGGGTCGTTGTGTTCACTTCACCGGGCAATACATCAGAATATCCCGGAACCAGCAACACATCATCAAACGAGTAGGCTTCTTCAATTGTGCCGATATTCATAATCTTCCTCCGCAAAATATAAAACGTGCCGCAAAAGCCGGCCCCTGTGCGCCGTGTGCCGGCCTATGGAACGGATTACCGGGAACGCACCCCTTCCTGCGCTCATCTTTCCGCTTATAGCAGACTAATTGCGGCGCTTGTTAGACGTTGAATTGCCATAAAATCATAAAGAATTGCATTTGTTTTAAGGCTGAAAAATAATATAATATTATAATGAAAAATACAGGGAACCGGAGACTTTCCGATCGCAGGCCATGGGCTTGCGGTCTTCCAGAACAATTCATTCGCTCAAAGGATGCCATGCATGCTGATTAAAATCAATCCTGAAAACCCGCAACAGCGCCTTATTGAAAAAGCGGTCGATATCCTCAGGGCCGGCGGCATTATCGCATATCCGACGGATACAATCTATGGCATCGGCTGCGACATCATGAACAAGAAAGCTATTGAAAAGATATACCGGCTCAAGAACCGGGACCAAAAAACACCATTTTCCTTTATCTGCTCTGATTTGACCAACATCAGCGATTATGCCAAGGTGTCCAACTATGCCTACAAAACCATGAAACGGCTTTTGCCGGGGCCTTACACATTTATTCTGCCGGGCTCACGAATGGTGCCGAAAATAATGCTGACCAAGCGAAAAACCGCCGGTATAAGGGTACCTGACCACAATATCTGCATCGAACTGGTTAAAACCCTGGGCAACCCCATCATATCCACATCAGCGGCCACGCCGGGCGGCGACAATACCAACGACCCGTCCCTGATACACGATTATTTCAATACCACGATCGATATGGTCATAGACGGCGGGCCTGTCCCGGGAGAGCCGTCAAGCGTCGTCTCCCTGCTCGACGAAACGCCCGAGGTCCTCCGAAAAGGGCTCGGCGACATCAGTATTTTCGAATGATTGAAAAAGGTGCCGCGCACCATGACCCGACGCTTCCGTTTTAACGGGAATCCCGTGCGCCTGCCGACGGATCAAAGACATAACCGCCCCTGAGCGATCCCAAATGCATGCGCCGGATCATGGATTCGATTTCACCGGCGCCGATTTCCAGTATTTTTCGAACAAGGGAAAATTTTTCTTCCGGCGGGTATACCATGATGATATCGCCTGTAATGCCCCCCTTTTCAGCGGCCCAATCAACAGCGTCATTCAGGTTTCCGAGCCTGTCCACAAGGCCTGCCTGCTTGGCATGCTCCCCGCTGAAAATCATTCCGTCAGCCAGTTTCAACACCGCCTCCTCGGGCATTTTCCGGCCCGCGGCGACATCGGAAACAAACTGCCTGTGCACGGAATCGACAAACTGTTGAAGCAGCCTTTCCTCCTCATCCGATACGGCCCTGAACGGCGATGCGATATCCTTGTATTCACCGCTTTTTATGACATCGGAATATATGCCGATTTTTTCAAACAACTCCCTGAAGTTGGTCAACTCCATGATCACCCCGATGCTTCCGGTTATGGTGCCGGGGTTGGCCACAATCCCATCGGTCGCGGCCGCTACATAATATCCGCCGGATGCGGCAATTGCACCCATGGACGCAACAACCGGCTTCACGCCGGTCGTCCGTCTGACCTCCATGTAGATCTCCTGGGACGGCCCGACCCCGCCCCCGGGGGAATTGACCCTCAATACAATGGCCTTGATGGTGTCGTCTTCACGGAAGGCCTTGATCTGCGCCACGGTTTTTTTGGCGTCGAGAATCATACCCTTGACCTCGACGATACCGACCCGCTCACCCTTTCTTACATCTTTGCGGTCCGCAATACCTACGACAATATTCATGGCAATCGAGGTGATGGAAACGATCGCCGTAAAAACGAGAATAAAAAACAAATACGGGTGTCTTCGTTTGAACATGATCGGCAGCCTTTGGGTTTGATGTGTTACCTGCATCCGAAAAACGGAAAAGCCGGTTTGTAAAAAACAAGCCCTGCCATTCCAGTTTCAGCGGAAAACAAAAATACCGGCGGATCACAACGCACAAGGGATGGGCAAAACGGCACAATGCCCTTGCACATCCCTTGTATTGATGAACGCCCGGCAGAAAATCAATCTTCGGTTTTCAGGCCGGGCGCCAGCGATTCGATTTTCCCGCCGGCATTCGTTTATAAAGAATCAATTGCTATTTATCCGATTCTTCCTCTTGATCCTCAACTTTCAGGTCTGTTTGATCTTCTTCCGCCTCTTGCCCCTCAACTTCCAACTCGGCTTCAACGGCCTCCTGCTCAACGGACGGCGCTGCATTCCCGCCGGCCGCATTTTCAGCACTGACGCGGTTCTCCTCGTCCTTAAGCTTTACCTTGAGGTTTTCCTGGAGCAGTTCGCCGAAACTGGAAGCAGTCGGTTTCATGTTGGTTACGTAGTCATGGAGGAACTCGGTGTCGTCTTCCACCTCCAGCCGTTTGATGGAAAGACCGATCCGGCGGACCTCGGTATTGATGTTAATCACCCGCGCGGTAATCTGATCCCCCACATTATACTTTCCTGAAGGTGTCTTGATTTTTTCCCGGCTGATCTCGGATATATGAACAAGGCCCTCGATGCCTTCCTCAAGCTCCACAAAAACACCGAAATCAGTAACATTGGTAATAATACCATTGATATCGGTGCCCACGGGATAGCGTTCGGCGACCGTTTTCCAGGGATCGTCCTGAAGCTGTTTGATCCCCAGGGAAAAGCGCTCGCTTGACTTGTCGATATCCAGCACCTTGGCCTGGATGACGTCGCCTTTCTTGTAAATTTCAGAAGGGTGCTTGATCCGCTTGGTCCAGGAAATATCCGAAATGTGAACAAGACCGTCAATGTCGTCATCGATTCCGATAAAAATACCAAAATCGGTGATATTCTTTATCTTGCCTTCGATGACCGAGCCAACCGGGTAATTCTCACTGATCACGTCCCAGGGATTCGGCATTGTCTGCTTCATACCGAGTGAAATACGACGATTTTCCGGCTTGATATCGAGAACAACAGCATCGACTTCATCGCCCACCGAAACCACCTTGGACGGATGGCGGATTTTTCGGGTCCATGACATTTCAGAAACATGAATGAGCCCTTCTATGCCCTCTTCGACTTCGACGAAGGCCCCGTAATCGGTCAGGCTGACCACTCGACCGGCAATCTGGGCACCCACCGGATATTTTTCCTCTGCAAAAGACCAGGGATCCGGAACCAGCTGCTTCATGCCCAAAGAAACCCGCTCATTCTCCTCGTCGAAAGAAAGGATCATGACCTTGATCGGATCGCCGATGGCGAACAGTTCGGATGGATGCTTGACGCGTCCCCATGAAATATCCGTGATGTGCAGCAGCCCGTCCACGCCTCCCAGATCGACGAAGACACCGTATTCCGTAATATTTTTGACCGTGCCGTCCATGGTCTTGCCTTCTTCGATGGCGGCCAGCGTCTCGGAGCGTTTGCTCTCACGCTCGGACTCCAGAATCACCCGCCTGGACAACACGATGTTATTGCGCTTGCGGTTGAACTTCAACACCTTGAAGTCAAATGTCTTGCCAACCATTTCATCAAGGTTCCGAATCGGCCGGAGGTCTGCCTGGGAACCCGGCAAAAACGCCTGAATTCCGATATCCACGGAAAAACCGCCCTTTACGCGGTTGCTGATAATCCCTTCAACAATGCCATCGGACTCATAGACATCCTTTATGGAGTCCCATACTTTTACCTTGGCGGCCTTCTCCTTGGACAGAACGACACGCTCTTCCTCTTCATCCCACCATTCGATCATGACCTCTACAACGTCGTCCACATCAACGTTGACTTCCCCCTGGTCGTTTCTGAACTCGTGAATCGCGATCTGGCCTTCGGACTTGTACCCCACGTCCACAAGAACGTAATCCTTGTCCACGGATATGATCCTGCCGTTGACGACCTCCCCTTCCTCAAAACGCTTGAGGCTTTCCTCATACATCTCCATCAGGGATGCCATTGTTTGATCGCCACCCCCCTCGCCGTCACCGTCAAGTTCTGCAACATCCGTGTGTGAAGCCGAAACATCCATCTCTTCAAGGTTTTCTGTTTTGCTTTCAGCGTTTCCTGTTAAATTTTCCATTTAAAAAAAATTCCCCCTTTGGCCTGATAAACTAACTCCAAAACGTTCTAACGACGTGGAGTGTAAAACAGCTTAATTAACAAACACAAAATAAAAAAACAATGATTTATTTTACACACCTGCATAAAAAGGCGATTTCTTTGCCCGGAAATACGTTTACCAGCGGTTGACTTCAGCGGGAAGATTCCGGAAGGGACCGGATCAAGGCGACCATTTTTTCGACCACCGCCTCCGGCGAAAGGTCCGTGGAGTCGATAATCACGGCATCGCCTGCCGGCTTCAGCGGCGCGACCGCCCGGGATGAATCGTTTGCGTCTCTTTTTTCCATGTCTTCAAGGACAGTCTCAAACCGCGGGGCCCCGGCGTCCCTGTACTCCAAAAACCGGCGCATGGCCCGCGCTTTCAGATCCGCGATTAAAAAAAATTTGACGTCCGCATCCGGAAAAACAACTGTGCCCATATCCCTTCCTTCGAATACGGCCGCCTTTTTGGCCCCCAACCGCTTTTGCACATCAAGGAGCGCCTGGCGGACAACCGGCCTGGCAGATATGGCGGAAGCAAGCATCGTTATTTCGGGCGTCCGTATGGACCCTGTGATGTCCCGTTCACCTGAAAAAAGGCGGACCCCGCTTTCCGTGTGCTCAAATCTCAGGTCAAGGCCCGCTGAAAGCGCCCCCAGGGCTTCCTCATCGTCCGGGGCAAGGCCGCGCGCTGCCGCCTCAAATGCCACACCGCGATAAAGCGCGCCCGTGTCGACATACACAAACCCCAAGCGGTCGGCAAGCATCCGGCTGACCGTGGTCTTTCCCGCACCGGCGGGCCCATCGATGGTGATGAGCAACGGTTTCATATTCATCTGTCCGGCATCCTGGATCATTATATTTTTCCCATTACAGATGCAAACGCCTTTAAAAACCGCTCGTTTTCTTCTCTCAGACCGGCCGTTACGCGTATATACCGGGGAAATCCGTAGGAAACCATGGACCGGATGATGACGCCCTGCCTGAGCATGGCCTCGAAAACCGCATCGGCATCCTGCTCAACGTCGATCATGAAAAAATTGGCCTCGGTCGGAAAATAATTCATCCCCAGCCGTTCAATGCCCGCGTACAGGAACTCGAGTTCCCCCTGCACGAAGCGGACAGTCTGTTGCAGAAAGTCTTCATCGTCGAGTGCGGCACAGGCACCGGCCTGGGCGAGGGAATTGGCATTAAAGGGCTGCCGCACACGGTGCAGGATTCCTGCAAGGGCTTCGGGCATCAACCCGTATCCGATCCGGATGCCCGCCAGGCCATATGCCTTGGAAAAGGTCCGCAACACCACAACAGGCCGGTTTCCCGTGCAGTATTCGACGGCCTGCAGGCAGTCCGGGTCCTTTATAAACTCGATATACGCCTCGTCGATCACGATCACGATATCTTCCGGAACGGTTTCAAGAAATGCATCAAACCCTTTTTTCGTGATGATCGTCCCCGTCGGGTTGACCGGGTTGTTCAAAAAAATTACCCGCGTTTTTTCCGTGATCTGCCGCGTAATGGCCCCGAAATCGACGAAAAGGGACTTTAACGGCACAAACACCGGCACGGCGCCGCATGACAGCACCATGATCTCGTACATGAGAAACGACGGCTCCGTCATGATGGCCTCGTCACCGGGTTCAAGAACGGCGCGCGTCAGCATCCCGATGATCTCGTCGGAGCCGTTTCCCAGAACGATGCATTCAGCAGGCATATGAAACCGGGCCGCAAGCTTTTCTGTCAGGTAGTACCCCCGGCCGTCCGGATAACGATTGAGCTTTTTCATGGCGCCTTCCATGGCTGCCAGCGCCGCCGGGGAAGCCCCCAGGGGATTTTCATTGGATGCCAGTTTAATCGAATCCTTAACGCCGTACTCCCGTTCAAGCTCCTCAATGGGCTTCCCCGGTTTGTATGGCCTGATAGACTGAATATATTCAGGAATTTTCAGCTTCATGTTTCACGACACTCCCAAAAGGTTTTTCCAAATCATGCCCGTTTTTTCTTTTTGTATTTTTCTTTCCTGTCTGGCCTGAGCTTCCAGCGCTTGTGGATCCAGAACCATTGTTCGGGATACGCCATGATTACGGATTCAAGCACCCGGTTATATAACCGCGTGTTTTGCATAATATCCAGCTCCTCGTCACCGGTTTGGACAAGGGGAACCTCAGGCAGTATCCTGAGGCTGTAACAGCCTTCTTCCCTGACCACAAACGCCGGAATAACCGGTGCGCCTGATCGTTTTGCAAGAACGGCCAACCCGTAGTGCGTGTTGGCCGGGCGGCCTAAAAAATTGACGATAACACCTGAAGCCGCCTTTGTATTCTGATCCAGGAGAATACCCATCCCCTCCTTGTTGCGGAGGCTGCGCAGCACTTTAAGAATAGCCCCTTTTTTCGGGTGAAGCTTTGTGCCTGTCGTGTTGCGGATATCTTCAAAAAACATATCCAGGGGCTTGAAATCAAGGGGGCGGTAAACCGCGCTGAACCGCATGTTCATAATCGCTGCCATCACGAGCAACAGCTCCCAGTTTCCGATGTGCCCGGTCAGGACAAGCACGCCTTTTCCCTTTTTCCGGGCATCATGAAGGTGATGCATGCCATAGAACCGGAAATGTTTTACCAGCCGTTCGGTATCCACAGACATGGCCCAGCCGATTTCATAAGCAATCATGGTCAGGTTGCAGAATACCCGCCGTGCAAGCCGGCGGATTTCGGCCGGCGGCATCCGGTCGCCATAAACCATTGAAAGGTTTTCAATGGCAACTGCCCTGTGGCGCCAGTCAAAGGAGAACCAGACCCGGCCGATACAGTCGGTAAGCCTGAACGCTGTTTTTCGGGGAATCCGGCCCAGCAGAAAAAAAAACAATGATATCATATGGTAGATAACGATATCAAACC
>SKZX01000203.1 GCA_007127175.1 Desulfobacterales bacterium | reverse complement strand
GTATGGTTGCTGTTCCGGTGTTTTCAAACAGGTTCCTGTAGTGGAGCCCGCTTTCCTGAAGCTTTTTCGTTAACTCAAGGAGGTGGGCGCTGTATTTCTGAAAAGCGATCTTTGATTTTCGGGCCGCCGTAATATCGACCATGGTAACAATGAGCCTCTCATGCCAGATATTCAGCCCGAACCGGAGGACGACAAAACGGATATTGCCTTTTTTGTCCGTCAGGCGGCACTCAAATTCGTCGGGATGGGTTTTACCCTCCGGCCTCATCCGCCGGCCGTGATGAGCGCGCCGCATCCTTTCCATGTCATCGGCCCAGATCAAATCGGAGAGCCGGATGGTGTTGCAAAGTTCACTTTTTTTGTACTTGGTCAATTGCTCAAACTTTGAGTTGGCCAGGGTGATGAGCGTCGTTCTTTCTTCCGCCAGCACCGTTGCCGCGCCGCTTTCTTCAAACATCGCGCGGTATCGGGCTTCACTTTCCTGGAGCGCCCGGCCGGTTTTCTGCAGTTCCTTGTTGGTTTGAACCATGTCCGCGGTTTTTTCCCGGGTCTTGTCCTGGAGGGTGTTGATTTCGGTGATCACCAGGTAGAGATAGAGCATGATAAAGGTGCCGATGGCCAGCAGGACGAGCTCTGTCGTGAAAAAACCGTGCATCATGCTGCGGGCCGTGAAGACAATGGGTGCGGCCATCGCCGTTATCCTTAAAACATTGCGAAAAGCGGAAAATCCGTTGTGCACACCGTTGATAAGGGCCGCAACAAAAATATAAAGCAGCATCGGGGAGGGGCTGAGCGGGTCATTGAGCCAGACAAAAAGGCTGCCGCCGATATCCAGCCAGAAGGGAACGATGATGTATTCGGCGCTCGTTTTTTCCCGGCCCGCAATAAAATACAGCAGCAGGTAGGTCAGGCAAAGCAGCAGGGCAATGGCCACGATGGTTTGGAGAGAAGCCACCGGCGCAGCATCAGCGTGGAATATGAAATAAAAGGCGCCGATTATCACAAAGCTGATACGCAGCAGCAACAGTGTCCGGGGCGCCCTGATAAGCGGCCGGTATTTTGGCGGCTTCTTTTTTTTAAACCATGAAGGCCGCTGCTGTGATGGATGGTTTTTTTTCACGTTGGTCGGTCTGGTTTTTACAGGATGGAATCGGTTATGTTTTGCATGGCAGCGGCAACCCATTAAAGGATTAATGGCTACCAATAAAGTTTAATAATGATATACAAAATACGGTTTGTCAATAATAAAAAAATGATCATAATATGCGAAATTTTAGCAAAATATGGTATGAATAATACCCATATTTCAGTAATGACTGAATTGTCTTGAAATGCCCCCCCCGATTCGTTAATAATGACTACCCGAACTTTTGAAACCGCCCACAGGCAAAGGCTTTGAACCGTTTACGATCTTGATTTCCGCTGACCATGGAACGAATCGACTATTTCATAAAGCGTATTCTGCTTGTATTCCCGACATTTATCGGCATCACACTGCTTTGCTTCGGAATGATCCAGTTTGTGCCGGGCGGCCCCGTTGAACAGGCCATCATGAACATAAGGGGCATTGGTGAGGGGGAGTACCGCGCCGCCGGCGGCACGGCAGACACCATCACAGAGCGGCAGAGAATGGAAATCGAGGCCTACTATGGTTTTGACCAGCCGTTTCATGTGCGGTACAAAAAATGGCTTGTCGATGACCGGATCGGCATGCAGATGGCGTCCTATCGGTACCCTGACCGGAGCGCATGGGAGTTGATCCGTGACCGCTTCAGAGTGTCCATGGTTTTTGGGGTGACCGGGCTGCTCCTGTCCTACCTCATCTGCATCCCCCTGGGCATCATGAAAGCGCTCAGGCATAACAGCGCGTTCGACGTCGCATCGAGCATCATCGTGTTTGTGGGGTATGCCATTCCACCCTTTGCCCTGGGAATGATCCTGAAGATGCTTTTTGGCGGAACGGTAGACGGCCTGTGGGACATATTCCCCACGGCGGGGTTCCATTCCGATGATTATGCCGAACTGGGACCCCTGGGCCGGCTGCATGATATTTTCATGCACATGTTTCTGCCTGTCCTGTGCTATGTCATCGGCAATTTCGCCATACTGACCCTCTTGATGAAAAATTCACTCATCGAGCAGATCAGCCGGGATTACGTCCGGACCGTACTGGCCAAGGGCGGGTCCTATTCCAGGGCAATCTGGGGCCATGCGGTCAGAAATTCGCTTATTCCCATTGCAACGGGTATCGGGGCCATTTTAACCGTCATGTTCGCGGGGTCCGTTATTATCGAGCAGGTTTTTGAAATACCCGGCATGGGGCGCTTGAGCCTGGAGGCCATCGTGGGGCGTGATTACCCGGTTTTCATGGGTATACTGGCCTTGACTTCGATCCTTGGGTTGCTGGGCAATATTTTGTCTGACCTGTGCTATGTTTTGATTGATCCCCGGATCAATTTTCAGCGGCAGTAGGGTGAGGGCGGCAAAGAAGGTTGGCCTTAAAGGATGTGGCAGAGAAAATCCGGCGGAAATTGCGGGGAGGGTGGTGGATAGAGTTGGACGGTTGGAGATTTCAGGGGTGGACTGGGTGGACAAATGGACGGGTGGACTTAATGGACTTGGTGGACCTGGTGGACAGAAGCTTGTAAGCGCAGGCCTTAATACCTGCGGCCTGCAAGCTTTATGCTGAAACCTGCAGCCTGCAAACTCCAACCTACAACCTACAACCTACAACCTACAACCTACAACTTACAACCTACAACTTACAACTTCTAATGCCTTTTATTAAAAACCCGGTAACCAGAAAACGCGTGGCCCGTTTCAGGGAAAACAGGCGGGCGTATTACGCCTTTTGGATACTGTTATGTCTTTTTATCCTGAGCCTTGCCGCCGAGTTGCTCTGCAACGGCATTCCGCTGTATGTCCGTTTCGACGGCAAGTCGTATTTCCCCCTTTTCAGGTATTACCCGGAAGCGGCTTTCCTCGAGGACGGGCAGCAGACACGGCCTAACTACAAGATGCTTCAGCAGGACGCTGTATTCTCTGGAAATCCTCAAAACTACATGATATTCCCGCCTCATCCGTATGGTCCCTATGAAACCATCCGCGCGGATGCAATCGCACTCGATGACGAGGTGACCCTCCGGTTTACGCCGGTGCTGAGGGTCGGAACGGTTGATATAACGTCTGAATTCAGAAAGGTGCGTTCCCGCTTTTTCGATTTTTTTATGGATGACGATGGAAGCGGGAGCGGGGCTGCTGATATTTCTTCATATTTTGATTTTCCCGAGCAGTTGGTAAAGGGCCTTGAAACGCGTTTTGGCAACCAGGCCGCATCCCATGCGGAATTCCGCCTGTCGCGGGGGGCAAAGGAATTTGACGTGTCATTGTCTACCTATACCCCGAGACCGGAGCCGCCCGAAACGCTGCGGTTGATTTTCAGGGAAGCACCCATAGACGATCATTCGGAAAAACATGAAGCGGTTTTTGATGAAAGCCTGACGTCTGTCATACCCCTTCCCGTTTTGTGGGAAAAAATTGACGAGGAGGACCGCAGCCTTCTCAAGAGCCTCGTACTGGAACGGTTTTCAGGCCCTGTGGATGATCAGCGCCTCGTTGCCGGTGACCGCCAGTACCAGGTGAGTTTTCTGAAGACGGATGTCCGCTTCCCTTTCCCGCCGGTGGCGGGGCATCCCATGGGGATCGATGCCGCGGGCAGGGATGTCCTTTCCCGGATTGTCCACGGCCTTCGCATTTCCCTGGCGTTCGGTTTCCTTCTGGTGGGGTGCTCCATGCTGCTGGGCATCCTTACCGGGGCGCTGCAGGGCTATTACGGCGGTAAGATCGATATTACAGCCCAGCGAATGATTGAGATCTGGAGCGCCCTTCCGTTCCTCTACGTCATGATTCTCATGGGATCGATATACGGCCGGAGCTTTGCGCTGCTCCTGATCATATACGGCCTTTTCAACTGGATTGGTATTTCGTATTACATGCGGGCGGAATTTTTGAACCTTCGCAGCCGGCCGTTCGTGGAAGCCGCAAAGTGCATGGGGGTCCCGACGCGTAAAATCATATTCAAGCATATTCTGCCCAATGCCCTTGTGCCGGTGATCACCTTTTTCCCTTTTTCGCTGGTCGGCGCCATAGGGGCCCTTGCAGCCCTGGATTACCTGGGGTTCGGGCTTCCCCCGCCAACACCTTCCTGGGGGGAGATGATTTTCCAGGCGCAGCAGTACCGGTGGGCCTGGTGGCTCATCCTTTATCCTTCAATGGCGCTGTTTACGGTGATGCTCCTTGGCGTGTTTATCGGCGAGGGGGTCAGAAACGCATACGATCCGAAGCAATACAGCCGCCTGGCGTAGGGCTGCGGCGAATTCGCACTTTTTTTGGCAAACAGACGGGATACACGATTGAAAGAGGACAAAAAACAGCCGCTGCTGGACATTCAGGGGCTTTCCGTTCGATTCGACACGGATGACGGTTCGTTCAAGGCGGTTGATGATGTGACCTTTTCCATTGACCGGGGAGAGTCCGTGGGGTTGGTAGGGGAATCGGGATGCGGAAAGTCGGTGACCGCGCTTGCGCTCACCCGTCTGATCCCTTCACCGCCGGGGTATATCGATGCGGGTCGGGTCTTTTTTAATGGAGAAGACCTTCTCGGTTTAAAGTCCCAGAGACTCAGGCGGATTCGCGGGGCGGAGATCTCCATGATATTCCAGGAACCCCTCTCCGCCCTTTCGCCGCTGCACCGGATCGGCCGGCAGATGGTGGAAGGCATCCGTTTTCACCGAAACATATCCAAAAAAGAGGCCAGGGCCTATGCCCGAACGTGGCTTTCCAGGGTCGGTATTCCGGATGTGGCGGAGCGCATGCATGCCTATCCGTTTCAGCTGTCCGGGGGTATGCAGCAACGGATCATGATTGCCATGGCCCTTATGCTGTCGCCGTCGCTGGTTATCGCGGATGAGCCCACAACCGCCCTGGACGTCACCACGCAGGCGCAGATTTTTTCGCTCATACGGGAGATGAAGCAGAACGACACATCCTTGTTGCTCATCACTCACGACATGGGCGTGGTGTGGGAGATGTGCGACCGCGTGGCGGTGATGTATGCTTCAAGGATCGTGGAAACCGGTTCTTTGAACGATATTTTTTTCAAACCCGCACACCCTTACACGATCGGGCTGCTCGGGGCCATTCCAAGGCTTTCTGTTCAAAAGGCGCATTTGAATTCAATTCCCGGTCAGGTGCCGTCCCCGTATGGGTACCCGGAGGGCTGCCATTTCCAGGACCGGTGTACGCATGTGATGGACATCTGCCGGAAGAACAAGCCGGCCCTCTGTGAAATCGCAGGCGGGCATTTTGCAGCATGCTTCCTCCATGGCGACAACATCTCGGCATGCAACGGAAAACCGCACTTGCCGGATCAGGGACAAGAAAGAAATGAAGCCGAAATCTGAAAACAGCCGGGTGAATCCGCATAGCGCCGAAACGCCGCTTCTGGCCGTCAGGAACCTGAAAACCTGGTTTCCCATCAAGCGGGGCCTGTTTTCCATGACGGCAGGCCACGTGCGTGCGGTGGACGATGTGTCTTTCATAATTTCCCGCAACGAAACCCTGGGCCTTGTGGGCGAGTCCGGGTGCGGAAAGACGACCCTGGGCCGGACGCTTCTGGGCCTGGAGCGGGCAACCGCGGGGGACATCCTGTTTGACGGCACATCCATTTCAACCCTGGGCCGGCGGCAGATGAACCGTCTCAGGCGCCACATCCAGGTGGTCTTCCAGGACCCCATGTCATCATTGAACCCGCGGATGAACGTCATGGATATCATCACCGAGGGGTTGGAGCAGTTTGGTATGATCGAGGGGTCCAAGCAGGAACATGCCGCAAGGCTGCTGGGTGAGGTCGGGATGAGCCCGGATGCCGTTTTCCGCTATCCCCACGAGTTTTCCGGGGGGCAGCGGCAGCGCATCAGCATTGCCCGCGCCCTGTCTTTGAAGCCGGATTTGATCATATGCGACGAGGCCGTCAGCGCCCTGGACGTGTCCGTCCAGGCGCAGGTGATCAATCTGCTCCTGGGGCTCCAGAAAGGCCACCGGCTTTCCTACCTGTTCATTTCCCACGACCTGAGCGTTGTGAGCAATATTGCGGACCGGGTGGCGGTCATGTATCTCGGGCAGATCGTGGAGATCGGGAAAACGTCGGATATCGTCCAAAACCCGCTTCATCCCTACACCCGGGCACTGATCGCCGCTGTACCGGTAGCCGGCGGGAAAAAAATTGAAGACAACGTCGTGCGGGGGGAGGCCCCATCGCCTGCGTCACCGCCGGAGGGGTGCCGTTTTCACCCGCGCTGCCCCGAGGTGATGGCGGTATGCCGCAGGGTGCCGCCGGCAGAGCTGGATCGGGATGGGCGCAAGGTAACCTGCCATCTGTATGAACAACCAGCAGCGATGCATGGCCGGTCATAGTGGGGTGTGGGGGCCTTCTGCAAAAAAGCGGTTCGGCAGTGATGGTGCCGGGCTTTTTCATTCTATTTTGCGGGCCAGGTCCACTGGGTCCACTGGGTCCACAAAGTCCACAAAGTCCACAAAACAACCCGGCCCGTCGGCCTTCCCTTCCCCGCCTTCATTTTCTAACGGGCGTCAATTCTCCAGTACCGCCTGAACATTTCCCTTTGGTATATCCCCGGTATGGCGTGGTCGCCTTCCTTGAAAACAAATTTAACCGCGTCGATATCCGCATGCTCCGTGAGTGTAAAGGTGGCTACCGCAAGGAAAGCACTGGCGCCTGTTGAGCCCATTCGCTGGGTCAGGATCTCCGCATTGATCACTTCGACCGTAACCCGTCCTTTTTGACTGTCCAGCAGTTTCAGTTTAGGGAGGTCTGCCGGTTCTTTCCCTTCGGGGACCCGGAAGCCTTCCGGGTCCTTGTCCGACCGGTTCAGGGCGTGTATCAATTTTTCGACGTCATCGCGTATTTCATCGACCTTTTCACCCCGGACCAGCAAGTCGCCGCGACTGGTTCCCGCAAGGGCATTCCATGTGTATGCTTCGTCCGCATAATCAATGACCCGTGTTTCACGGATCATGAAATGAAACACGGCCCATCCGATTGTCACGGCCAGGACGACCGCGATTGCAGCGCCGATGAGCAGATGTGTTTTGTTTAGGGCCATTCCTTTTTTCCCGTTTTTTCAACGATCATTTCTGCGACTTTTTCCGCCGAAAGGCCAAAGAGTTCATCCATGGGGACCATGTCCAGGTATTCGTCCTTCCATGGGACGGAATTTTCCTGGACGATGTTCTTGATGTGCTCGTGCTTGCCGCCCAATGCCTTGACACGGGTTGACAGGTCCACGTCGGTTTTAAAGGCGACTTCAAGCAAAAGCAGGTACTCGATCATGTTGGGCTGCGCCGGGTCACCCGAGATGACGGGTATGATCAGGACGGACCGGCCATCCTTGCGCCCCTTTCCAAGGTAGATATTGCCCTGGCGGACGATTATCCGCTTGGAGCCCTTGAGGCTTTGATCGGTTTCGCTGCGCGAGGCGATGGATGCGGACGTACCCTTTTTCTCAATAACGGAGATGGTGGTTTGGTCGGTGGGCTCCCCCAGGAGGTTCACGCCCGATACCCGGTAAAGGGTGAGTCCCTTGATGCCGGATAGGATTTTCTGGATATTGCGCAAAACCATCACGTTTATAATCGTGAGATGCTCGACGCCGAAGCCTTTTTCCGCCAGGATATCGAACAGGAGCCCCTCGGCCCTTTCTTCGATCCGGCTAGTGCCCACCGTCACGGTTTTCGCCTGGTGCTTGATGGCGTCCACCGGGCGGGCCATGACGTTGATGGCTTCCCCCAGTGCATCAAAAAACAGGGCGAACATGTTCTTGGCCGTCCCCTTGACGCCGAAATCAAACTCAAAATCATTGATCGGCAGGCGGCCGGCGAGATACTTGAGCAGCAGTGTCAGGTTGGTCGCTTCTTTGAGCCCCATGGTGGCGGGCAGGTGGTTTTCCTGCTGCTTTTTTCGAAAATCCCGGTAAAATCGCAGGATTTTTTCCCGGAAGGTTTCCTCGAGGGCGATTTCGAATATGTCGAGGTTTTCGGCGGTGTAAGCCCGGATCATGGACTGGATATCCTCCCGGAAATCATAGAGGAACCGGGACCCTTCATTGATGGCCAGTGCTGCGTAGTAGCCCCAGATGTGCCCGACCAGCGTGTTCAATATGGGCGCAAAGTGCTCGCTGACCTGAGGGACGCGGAAGACATCTTCGGCATAGGGGTCAAACCGGTCCTCGTGCATATCGCAGATGACCACGGGAAGGGCCTTGTGGGACTTGAAAATCGCCGTGTCCTTGACGATGTCCCCCAGCACGCGCCGCCTTGTGCCCGCCGCACAGACAATGATCAACGGCTCGCTGGAAAGATCGATGTGCTTCTTGTCCTCCACGAAATCCGAGGATATGGTTTTGTAGCACAATTCGCTCAGTTTGATCCGGATTTCGTCGGCGGCCGCCTTGTTGGGCCCGCTTCCCACCACCGCCCAGTAAGTCCGCTGCAATGCCAGCCTGTTGGCGGATGCCCGGATCGCATCGGTCGTGGAAAGCACGGTTTCCATCATACCGGGTATCCCGATCATTTCTTTGATCTCGTTTGAGATAAAATGGCGACCCCGCTTGCCTGTCAACCCGGCTATGTGCAGCCCGAGCAGGGCGCCGGCGATGATCTGGGAATAGAATGCCTTGGTGGAGGCCACCGACATTTCGATGTCCCTGCCCGAGCTCGTGTAAATCACCCCGTGGCTTTTGAACGTCAAATCCGAGTCGCGCCGGTTGACAATGCAGATGATGCTGCCGCCTTTCTTTGCAACCATGTCCACGGTTCGGTTGGTATCGGTGGTGGTGCCGGACTGGCTGATGGGTATCAGGAGAGTGCCCTCCATGCCGGCGGTTCGGCTGTCATCCATCATGAACCCGCTGAGCTCCGATGACTTCATGGCTTCAATCCGGATGTCGCCGTCTCCCAGGTAATGGCGCAGCTGGTTGGCGCAGACCAGGGCGGCCACCCCTGCGGTTCCCTGCCCGATAAAGGCGATCCGACGGATTTTGTTTTCCAGGAGCGCCGACCTGACGGATACGGGCATGCATGAATCATCCAGGTGGACTTCATAGTAGCGGCCGTCTTCGTTCTGTGAGATCTTCCAGCGGTTGGCCATGGTTTTTCGAACCGATGCCGGTGCTTCTGAAATTTCCTTCAGAAAATAGTGGTTGAAGTCCTGGCGGTCGATGTCCCTGGAAACCAGCTGGGTTGTGCGAATGTCTCCGTCGCTCAGCGGTATGGGGGAACCGCAGTAAAACATGGCATTGATCCCGTCCAGACCGCCTTTACCGGCCTGGTCGATGACAAATATCTGTCCGGTAATGCCTTTTCCATGGGCAGACGGGCTGACGGCCTCCCCGTCCATTTTCAGAAAGCGTGTTGTTTCTTCGACAAAGCCGTACACTTCGGAGGTGGGGATGTAGTGGTCCGGGGCAAGGCCGATGAATATGGCCTGGCCGCTTCCCCTGAGAGCCAGGAAAAATTTCCCCGGGGCTAGGTCGGTGTGCATGGCAATGGCATGGGCGCCTTCAAAATCATTGACCGCGAGGCGGAACGCTTCTTCCACGACATGTCCCTGCCTGTAGTAGTGCTCGATGTGCACGGGGATGATCTTGGTGTCGCAGGTGATATCCTCGAAAAAGCGCAGCCCCCTTTTTTCATGGTCCGCCTTCAATGCCTGGTAGTTGTCGATATCGCCGTTTAAGCAGACATGGATGATGCCAGGCCGCCCGGCAACCGGGGTCATGATCCGGTTGTCAACGGGATGGCAGTTGGCCTCGGTGATCGCGCCGACCGAGGCCCAGCGGGTATGGGCCGAGACCGTGAAATAAACCCGGGGCAGTGTAATAAGGGCGGTGAAGAGGGGGTCCTGCCGAATCTGATCCCTTATGAAACGAACATTGTCGCCCAGGGAGCCGATTTCTGCCGCCACCTTGTAGGTCATGGCAATGGCGGTGCGGCCGTTTTCCCTGTTCGTGGAAATTCCCTTGTTGGTTAAAACACCCTGGTTCGTGCGTTTGGTAAATTCCCCCGAGAGGCCTGCTGCGGCGATTTCATCCAAAAAAATCTTGTAATGGCTGTCATCAACAACAAACATCAGGGAAATGCCGGCTGAATCCCGGCCGCGGACTTCCAGGCGGTCAATGCTGTTCAATACGGCATTGATCTGTCTTGCGGCGGAAACGCCTGTGGCGTTCATGCGGTTTGATTCGTCGCCGGCAAGGGCCCTGACCCGCAGGACATTGTCGAGTATTTCCGTTTTCAGGCACCATTGGGCATCTTTGAGTTTTTCGATGCGCGTGGACATGGCGTCAAATTGCTGTGAGGGAAGGACGCCCATCTGGGTGGCCAGATGTCCGGATTCAGCCTGCAACACGGTTTCGAGCCGTGCGGTGAAGCCGGACAACGCCTCAAAAAGGTCCGCGCCGTTGTAGATACGGTGGAAAAAATGGTTTTGTTTCAGTTTTTGTATGGATTCCTGTAGGTTGGACACATGATCGTCGCCACAAAGATAGGCGGCGATGAAATCATCCGCAGAAAGGTTGCTGCAAGCTGTAAAACCATTTTCAGCGGATCGGTCGAGGCGGGCGTGAAAATCCGCTGGGTTGACCGATGGAGCCGGTTTTCCGGCTGTGTTGAATGCGATTAGCCCTGTGAAACCGCAGGAAAGACGGTTGGTGTGGAAAGGAAACAATACAAGGGCGTTTTCCGGTATAGTCTGGAGACTGCGCCCGAAAAAAACGGTTTGGTTCAGCTTCCTTGCAACGCGAATAATTGTTGTCGCTACGGCGCGCATCTGCTCATGCAGGTTTTTTATTGTTTTCACCGGCAATATTGTCTGTCCTTTGCATGTTTTCCGTTTGCGAAAGCCGGTCTCTGAAATAGGCGGCCACCGCCTGCCTGAAATATGTGGCAGCCCGTTTACCGATGTATTCCTTGTGGGCAACGATGACACCGATGGCGATTTTTCCCGAGCCTTCAGGGTCCAGGGCATACCCGGTAAACCAGTCATAACGGATCTGTCTGGCATTGTTGTTGAGTGCGCCTGTCTTTCCGCCCATGCGGAGCTTCGACAGGACCGGGTCCCTTGAAGACCCTGCAAACAGACTTCTTGCGGTGCCCCGGGTGATGGTGGCATTCATGAGCGTGTCCAGGCCTTCCAGTGTTCCGGGTTCAACCGTGCGTGCTGCCATTGCAGGCCGCCGCCGGTAAACCGTCCGGTTTTCCCTGGCCGCCACATCGACAATGGACGGCTCCATGATGCGCCCGCCGTTTACAACGGAGGCGGCGATCAGGGCGGCATGCAGGGGCGATATGGTTGTGGTCCGGTTGAAGCCGGAGGCGATTTCCGCCCAATTGTAAGGTGTATCGGATATTTTCAAGGTGCTTTGGTCCACGGGCAGGTCAAAATCAATACCCTGGTTGAAATAATACGCCAGGCCATAGTCGGTGAGGATATCTTTGCCCAGTTCGTTTTTCCCGAGCTTTCCAAAAACCGGGTTGATCGATTCGGCAAAGGCGGCTTTCAGGTTCGAATAATTGGTGTACCGGTTTTCCTGGTCAGTCAGCTGCCGCCTGTACAAGGTAAATTTTCCCCCGTTGAAGGCCATCCGGCTCTGGTGCTCAAACCCGCCGGCTTCCATGGCTGCTGCGGCCGTGACAATCTTGAATAAGCTTGCGGCGGGAAGATCGGCCGCCAGGCAGGCGTTCTGATCCGGGTCGTCATCGTTGTGCGAAACCAGTGCCAGAACCCGGCCGGTATCCGCCTCGATGGCGACAATGCCGATCCTGTTGGCATGCCGGGTGTCAAGAGACCGGATAATGGCATTCTGGAGGTCCGGGTCGATGCTCGTGTAAATCTGGTAATGGGTTCCACCGGTCCGGATTTCAATATTTTTTTCAGCCATGTTGAGAAAACGGTCTGGTGTGAGGATTTTGCGAATCCCTTCCCGGTCAAGGGGCTCCACGTCAGGCGGGTAGAGGGATGCCGGCGCTTTGGGTGCGGCGGCCATCCGATGATCGAGTACATAAAACCCGCCCTGGATCAGCGCGGCAGAAACCAGCAGCACAACGAAATACCAGGGCATCCGGCGAAGCGCCTGTCTTCTTTCATCATGAATCCGTATGGTGTTCTGGTAGCCGCGCCATTTTGCAGCAGGCGTGGCCATGTTTTGAAACCGATAACCACCGGGTTTTTTCTTTCGCTTGAACATACTTTACCGTGGTAATTGATTATCGTTTATGTTTCTTTGAAATGAGGCTGTTTTCCCGTCCGGACATCGGTTTGGCCGGTTACTTCAACCGTGCGCCGGCGGGCATTTCACGGTCCAGCACGGCAACGGAACAGGCGTTTTTTTCCACGGCGGCCAGCAGCATGCCCTTTGACTCAACCCCCATGAGCTTTGCCGGTTTCAGGTTGGCCAGGACGACAATGCTTTTTCCGATGAGCTCATCCGGGGTGTAGAACTTGGCAATGCCGGCCACGATGGTCCGGGTGTGGTTCCCGAGGTCTATCTCGAGCTTGAGCAGTTTGTCGGCCTTTGGTATTTTTTCGGCCTTCAAAACCGTTGCGGCCCGCAAATCGATCCTGGAAAATTCTTCAAATCCGATTTCCGGTTCGATAGGCGCTGCCGGTTCATGCGTTTCGCCGGAAGCCGCCGGCCCGAGAATGGTTTCCGGGTCGATCCTGGGAAACAGGCTCACCGCCTTGGGCAAAACCTGGTTTGGCGGTATTTGCGGCCATTCGCGGATTTCCCGGATCCGGTAAAAGGGCTTTTCGGCATCCATGCCAAGGTGTTTCTGCATGGTTGCAGCCGTTTCAGGCATTACGGGGTAAATGAGCCCGGATACCACCCGCAAGCCTTCCAGAAGGTTGCCGATGACTGTGTCGAGCTGTTTTTTCGCCTCCTTTTTTTTGGCCAGCTCCCAGGGGGCCGTAACATCAACGTATTTGTTCATTTTCCCGATATACTCCCAGACAGCCACCAGCGCCTTGTGGAATTCAAAATTGTCCATGGCCTTGCAGAAATCGGAGATGGCTGTTTGGGCATCCGACTTCAAATCCAGCTGGAAATCGCTTTTTGCGTCGGGATCGAATTCCGGCACCGTTGATTTGAAGTATTTGTGAAACATTCCCAGGACCCTGGAAAACAGGTTGCCCAAATCGTTGGCCAGGTCCGAATTGATCCGGTTGATGATGGATGTCTCCGAGAAACTCGAATCCAGGCCAAAGACCATTTCGCGCATGAGAAAGTAGCGTATGGCATCCGTGGAATAGGTTTCTTTCAGGTAGATGGGGTCTACCACGTTGCCCAGGCTTTTAGACATTTTTGAATCTTCAACGTTCCAGTAGCCGTGCACCATCAGGTGCTTGTAAGCGTCTATGCCGGCGGCCTTCAGCATGGTCGGCCAGTAGATGCCGTGCGGCTTGAGGATGTCTTTGGCCACGACGTGATGAACGTGCGGCCAGAATTTCTTGAAATGTTCGCCGTCCGGGTAGCCAAGCGCGGATACATAGTTGATGAGGGCGTCAAACCAGACGTAGGTGACATAACGGTCGTCAAAAGGAAGGGTGATGCCCCATTGAAGACGGCTTTTGGGCCTTGAAATGCACAGGTCTTCAAGGGGTTCCTTCAGAAATGACAGCACCTCGTTCCGGTAGCGCGCAGGCCGTATCAGGTCGGGGTTGTCCGTGAGGGAATCGATCAGCCATTGCTGGTAGCGGCTCATTTTGAAAAAATAGTTGGATTCCTTGATGACATCCGGGGGCGTGCCGTGATCGGGGCATTTGCCGTCAACGAGTTCCCGTTCGTTGAAGAAGCGTTCGCACCCGAAACAGTATAAACCTTCGTATTCGCTGTAATAAATATCACCTTTGTCGTAGATTTTCTGAAGGATATCGATGACAACCGCAATATGGGACGCATCCGTCGTCCGTATGAAATGATCGCAGTGGATGTTGAGTTCGGGCCACAGTTCTGCAAACAGGCGGCTGATCCTGTCCGCATATTCCCTGGGGCTTTGCCCGTTTTTTTCCGCGGCCTTGACAATCTTGTCGCCGTGTTCGTCCGTTCCGGTCAGCATGAAGGTTTCCGCGCCCAGCATGTCATGGTAGCGGCGGGCCACATCAGTTGCGATGGTCGTATAGGTGTGCCCAAGGTGGGGCTTGGCGTTTACGTAATAGATCGGCGTTGTTATGTAAAAAGGAGCGGTCATTTTGTTTTTTCCGTTTTCTGTTTTTGATTCGCAGGCCTGTGGTTTTTTGTCCCCGGCATTGCTTTCTCATCCGTCGCAGCCGCCTTTCCCGGATGGGTGCCGCTGGCCTTGTCGTAATAATCATATTCAAAGGTCAGGCAGCACATGAGCCGGCCACAAACACCTGAAATTTTTGTGGGGTTCAGGGATAAGCCCTGTTTTTTTGCCATTTTGATCGTTACGGGGTCGAATTTGGTCAAAAAGCAGGAGCAGCAGAGCTGGCGGCCGCAGCGCCCGATTCCCCCGCACATCTTGGCCTGGTTCCGGATGCCCACCTGCCGCATTTCAATTTTGCTTCGAAACTGCTTGACCAGCAGCTTGACCAGTTTCCTGAAATCGACCCGGCCGTCGGCGGTGAAAAAAAAGGTCAGCTTGCTGCCTTCGAAATTGCTTTCCACCGCAAACAGGTTCATCTCCAGGTCAAGGGACTTTATGCTTTCGCTGCAGAATTGATATGCCTGGTTTTCAGCTGTTGTATTGGCTTCAAGCTGCTTTAAATCATCTTCCGTCGCCGGGCGATAGATCTTCTTCAGGGGCTGCTTGGACTGGTCCGGATCAATGACAACGGGCGGCGTTGTCACAATGCCGAACCCCAGGCCGTGCTCGGTTTCCACGAGCACCTTGTCGCCCACTTTCAAAACGTAAGCGCCGCAATTGAAATGGTATATTTTTCCGGCCGGTTTGAACCGGATGCCGATTATTTTCATCATGTTTTTTATATCATATCATTTGAAATAGTTATACAAAAACAGCGGGTTGCGGCGGCATCGGTTAACCCGAGAATTTCATCACCATCGCCTCGACCGCAAGCCGGGGGTTTGCGTTGGTCTTTAACGCGCGTTCGGCCTGCCACACGGCGTCCGCCTTTTCAATAAGGCCGTCCGGGTCCGCTTGTTCCGACAAGGCCAAAAGCCTCTCCCTGTAATCCCGGTTGTATATTTTTTCCGGGGTGTGTTTTGCGATGGCCAGATCGCGCACCCATGATTTCATAATATCCAGGGAAAGGCCAAGGGTTATTTTATCTGCTGCAATCGCTTCAGAAAAGTATAAATCGTTCCCTGAGGGGTTTTTGAAAAGGATTTCCATCCATTCGATGACGCGCCTGCGCAGGTCCATAATCGACGTGTCACCTTCCATGGAAAGGGCGCGGCCGATACTTCCCCCCGCCAGGGAAGCGATGACCATAGCTTTTTCACCCGGTATGCCCCGCGTTTCAATCAGGTATGCCTCCAGACGGTCTTCGGGAATCGGGTTGAAGCGGAAATGCCTGCACCGTGAAACAATTGTCGGCAGCAAATCGGCGGCCTCCGGGGCGGTCAGGATCATAACCGTTTTATCCGGCGGTTCCTCAAGAATTTTGAGAAGCGCGTTTCCGGCTTCCGCATTCAACAGGTGTGCGTCCGAGATCACTACGATGCGAAGCGACGCTTCATTGGGCCTTAATGCAAGGGCGCTGCAAAGGGCACGTATCTGTTCTATCCTGATGGTTGCACCGGGGGGTTTGATATAATGAAAATCCGGATGGCTGAAGGAATCGATTTTTCTGCATGGCCGGCAGGTACCGCACGGGTTCAGGCGTCCGGAAAAAGCGGCGCCGCCTGCCAGGGGCATTGGGCGTTCGCAGTTGCAGGCCTTTGAAAAATTGATGGCTGTTGTTTTTTTCCCGACGCCCGCCTCGCCCGTAAAAAGCATGGCATGCGGCACTTCATTTTTCTGCAACGCTGCGGCAAGCATGTGTATTTGCCGCTGCTGGCCGATTATCGCATCAAAACCCTTAGCGCAATTATCGGACCGGTTGCCGTTAGCTGTTGACACGTTCTCTCAGTTCTTTGCCGCACTTGAAGAAGGGGAGTTTCTTGGGTTGAATCTGGACCTTGTCGCCGGTTTTGGGATTCCTGCCGGTATAGCTCTTGTAGTTTTTTATAAAAAAGCTGCAAAGCCCTCGGATTTCAATACGTTCCTCCTGGGCAAGGGCGTCGGCCATGGAATCGAAAAAGATCTGGACCACTCTGGCGGCTTCAGATTTGGATATATTGGCTTCTTTGTTAAGCGCAGAGATCATTTCAAGTTTATTCATTGTTCCTCCTGTTGAACCTGAGAATACCGGTAATTATATATAATTGACGGTTGTGAAAAAAGTCCAATATCTGCGTTATGTCCAACTTCCTCAGAATTTTTCGTAAGCTGAGTATTCTGCATTCTTCGAAATTGCGCAAGCCTTGATCTTGGTTTTTTTTCACAGCCGTCTGATCGCGACTTGTTACGTGGGCATCACAAATATATCCCTAAATATACGTAAATTTATAGAAAGTCAAGCGGTTAAAGCCGGGGCCTAATTCCCGAATTCGCCGATGCCGAAAAGGCGTATGAGCAGGTAATAGCGCTCATCCCTTGAACCATCCAGGTCCTCCAGAGCCCGGTACGAAAAATCGGCGCTCCAGCAGTCCGTCTGATACAGGAAGCCAATACCGGATTCAACGGTTGTATGATCGATGAGGCTTCTTTCGAAATCGCCGTAGATCGTCAGCCATTCCCGGACGGGCACTTCAAGGCCCAGTTTCAATGTTTTGCTGGCATCCCTGGTGTACCGGTAATCCACACGAAAACGGCTGCCCAGCATGTCTCTGAACCTCAGGGAGGTGTTGCTCCGGGTAAAAGCGTCTTCCTGGTGGCTGTAGCGGGCGTCGGCATGAAGCGCAAACAGGCGGGCCGGTGTGATGTCGAGCTCGGCATAAAGGGGAAGGAACGCGTCAGCGCTTTCTTCATGATTAAAATCGTAGGGCTGTTCGACCATGAAACGGGCGAACATATTGTATGAGGCCTCGGGATCTGCCCCTGGGCGTGTGACCGTATGCCTGGAGGTAAAAAAGTGGGTCATGGAAAAAGATACCTGGTTTTCCTCATCGATGCGGTCGATTTCATCGAAATCCGGGTATTCGGATTGCCGGACATCCGGAATGTATGAATACCGTATGCGGGGCAGGACGCCATGCCGGACCTTTTCAATGCCGAATGCGGATACCGGAAATACCCGGTGAAAATCCGTGGTCAGGTCCGCCCCCAAATCATAGATGCCCCTTTGGGTATAGCGCTGCAGGTCAGGGTCAAGCCGGTTGTCGGCGGCAATATCATCTCTGGCCGCGTCGGTGTACCATACGGTCTGGCGAAATCCTGCGTAGGGTTCAAGCATGAAGCGCCCGGCAGGGTATAAGGGGAAAAAGATGCGCGGGTGAAGATCCGCACGGTGGCCGGTAACCCCGTCTTCCCGGAAGAAATACGCATACTCGGTGTTCATGGCGCCGTACAGGCGGTTGTGAAAAACCGGCTGTTTCAGCATGCTGTAGCTGATCATCGGCAGGCGCTGAAGCGTTGGGTTGGTATCCATCTGCCGGCGGGCCACCACGTCGTCGTGCCATACCGCGTCGGCATTCAGGGAAGCTGTCGGCCATGTTCGGTTCAGGTTCAGCCGGTTTTCACGAACCCGGTCGTTCCGGTCGTCTATTCCCCTGTCGAATTCGGATTGGAAAACGTTTTCGGTGTGTCCGTGCCCGGTATAGCCGCCGCGAAAATCGCGCAGGTAGTCCTGGTCGCTGACAACGTCAAGGTCGAGCCGGGCCGAAAAATCGGCCGGCAGCGCCTGGTCGGCCTTCATCCGAAACCAGTAGCGATCGGAATTGGGCCGCAGGAACCGGTCGTCGGTATAGCCCCATTTCCGTTCAGGGTCATCCGGGTCGTCATCCACCCTGCGGTCCTTGAACCCGTCGAGCATGACCGTTCCTTTTGAGGCCTCTCCGGCCATGTACCGATATTCGATGCCTGCTTTTTCACCCCGCTGCTGAATATGATGATAATAAAACGTCGCATCCATATGATCGCTGATGGCCCAGAAATAGGGCTGTATAAATATGATGCCGTTTCTTGACGAGTACTCCAGGTGCGGAAAGAGAAGGCCGGACTGCCGCTTGGTTTTAGCCGGAAAGAAAAGATAGGGCGTATAGAAAACCGGGATGTTTCTGACTCTGAAAGCCCCGTGCCGCAGTGTGCCATACCCGTCGATCGTCACGTTGACATGGGCGCTGGTTATGCTCCAGTCAGGGTTTTCCGGGTCACAGGTGGTCAGGCAGGCACCGTTGATGGCATAGGTGTCCTTCCCGGTTTTCATGATCCGTTCGCCCTTGATATGGAAGTTGCTTTCCTCGATGAAAATACGGCCGGAATAAAGGGTACCGGTCTGTTCGGCCAGGTTCATGATGAGGCGGTCGCCTTCGAGGGTGTCTTCTCCCGTGGTGAAAAAAACGCCCCCTGATGCGCGGACAACCATATCGTCAGTGTTTACCTGCACCCGGTCGGCCCTGAGCCGGCTTTCAAGGTGTGTGACGACCACATCCCCTTCTGCTGTATACGCTTTTTCAACAGGATTGTAAGTGATCCTGTCCGCCTGTATCCGATAGGGGCGGCTGCCCGCATCCGCTTCCGGCGCGGCTGCTTCCGTCCGGAACGAATATGCCGTCAAAAGTAAAAAAAGCACGGCTACGGAGACAGTTTTCACCAGGAGTGCCAAATGTCCGTTCAGGCGATAATGCATCATTGTGTTACCGTTATGCCATTTTGAGGGGGACAGGGGCCGGTGATGCCGTAAAATGTTAATTTCTGATTAATATCCTTGATGGCGCAGGAAATTTTGAGTATAAAAAACCGAAATCTTAAAAATGTCAAGGCAATAACACCGACCCGTACCGGATACGGGGCAAGGCGGAGAAATGAAAAGCAGGTATGTCAATCAATTGAAAGCCGGAGATGCGGTTGACGACCTTTTTGCCCTGGCCGAAAAGGTGCGGGGCGTAAAGCGGAACGGGGAGGCATACCTGAGCCTGACCATTGCCGATAAAACCGGCCGCATAAAGGGTGTTGCGTGGGACAACGCGGATCAGTTGTCCGGCCTGTGTGCAGCCGGCGATATCATCCGCGTGGCGGGAAGCGTTTCCGAATACAAGGGGAACCCCCAGATCGTGGTCAAGCGGATTGAAAAGGTCAGCGCGGGTATTGACCCGTCTGATTTTCTGCCCGTCACCTCGCGGGACCCCTTGCAGATGCTTGCACGGCTTCAATCCATTACGGAAACGATCAAAAACGGGAGCCTTCGCAGGTTGTTCGGACTTTTCTGGGCGGACAAGGATTTTGTTTCATCGTTTATAAAAGCGCCTGCTGCCAAGATGATGCACCATGCCTATATCGGCGGCCTGCTCGAGCACACGCTGTCCATGGCGCTGCTGTGTGACCGGGTGGCGGATCATTATGACGGCATTGACCGGGATATGCTCCTGGCAGGATGCGTGCTGCACGATATCGGCAAAATCCGGGAGTTTGAATACGACACCCGGATTGACTATACAGACGAGGGGCGCCTTGTGAACCACATTGTGATCGGTATCGGCATGATCGAGGAAAAAATAGCCGGAATCCCGGATTTTCCAGCCAAAACCGCCCTGATGCTCAAACACCTGGTCGTCAGTCATCACGGCAGCCGGGAGTTCGGGTCGCCGGAACCCCCCAAGACGCTGGAAGCCGTTTTGCTCAATTACCTGGATGAAATCGATTCAAAGATAAACGGCATAAGGGATTTTATGCGCAGCCAGGACCCGGGTGCCGACTGGACCGGTTTTCATGCCCCCATGGCGCGGTTTTTTTACAAGGCCGGCCCCGGAATCGGCGGCGGCGCAAAGGAATAGAAACCGTATGCTGATAACCATGGAGGGGATCGAAGGGTCGGGCAAAAGCACCCAGATTGCGCATATAGCAGCTTATTTTCATCAAAAAGGGTATGAATGCGTTGTGACCCGGGAGCCCGGGGGGACGAAAATCGGTGAAAAGATTCGACGCATCCTTCTGGACCGTGACCATGACATGCTTGACGCCATGGCTGAACTGCTCTTGTATACCGCCGACCGCGCACAGCACGTCAGCGAAATCATCAAGCCGGCGCTTGACAAGGGGAACATTGTCATATGCGACCGGTTTCTGGATTCGACCATCGCGTACCAGGGGGCGGCCAGGGGAATCGGCCCCGATACGGTTACGTCAATCAACCGGCTGGTGCTGAAGGGCATATGGCCGGATATCACGTTTTTGCTCGATCTGCCATCTGAGATCGGTTTGTCCCGTGCCTGGCGGGCCATCGATGCGGGCGCCCGGGATACGTCCCAGAGCCGGTTCGAGCGGGAGAAGATCGTGTTTCATGAAAAGGTCAGGCAGGGCTACCTGGCGCTGGCTGAAGCGGAGCCGGAGCGGATACGCATCATTGACGCTTCTGCATCCCCTGGGGATGTGAAGGCGGCCTTGCTGGAACAGTTGAAAGCGATTTCAGGCGAAAAACGTATGCCTTGAAGCGTAAACCGGCAGGTTTGCATATTTTTTTATTAACCATGGATGAATCCGTAAAAAACGCGATCAGACGACTTTATAAACAGTCTAAGATCAAGGCTTGCGCAATTTCGAAGAATGCAGGGTACTTAGCGTACATAAAATTCTGAGGAATTGCGCATAACGCAGATGTTGAGATTTTCTCGAAGTCGTCAACTATTACCGTTCATAAAAGCGGGGCATACAATGACCCATTCCATACTGGACGCCATCGGCAATACGCCGCTTGTGGAAATCAGGCGGCTGAACCCGAACCCGAACGTAAAAATATTCGCCAAGATTGAATATCTCAATCCCGGCGGGTCCGTAAAAGACCGCCCGGCATTGGCCATGATCGAAGCCGGCGAGCAGTCCGGGCAGCTGACCCCGGGAAAAACCGTGATCGAGGCCACATCCGGGAATACAGGCATCGGGCTGGCAATGATATGCAGCATAAAGGGCTATCGCCTGCTTCTGGCCATGTCCGAGGCGGTTTCCATGGAGCGCCGCAAGATACTCGCGGCCAGGGGCGCGGAGATCATGCTGACGCCCGGTCATCTGGGGACCGACGGGGCCATCGAGGAGGTCTACAACCTTGTAAGGGAGTCTCCTGACCGCTATTTCATGACCGACCAGTACAACAACCCCGCAAACTGGATGGCCCATTACAACACCACCGCAAGGGAAATCATCGAGCAGACTGGCGGCAATATCGACACCTTCGTGGCCACCATGGGAACCACCGGCACGCTCATGGGATGTTCCCGGCGGTTCCGGGAATATGACCGGGCAATCCGTGTCGTCGGTGTGGAGCCCTATCTCGGGCACAAGCTCCAGGGGCTCAAGAACATGAAGGAGGCATACCGGCCGGAGCTCTATGACAAAAGCCTCCTGGATGAAAAGATAAACGTCGATGATGAAGAGGCGTTTGAGATGACCCGGCGCCTGAGCCGGGAAGAAGGGCTGTTCGTGGGGATGAGCAGCGGGGCGGCCATGCTGATCGCCGCGAGGGAGGCCGAAAAGATGGAGAAAGGCACCATCGTGGTGATCTTTTGTGACAGCGGCGAAAGATACTTGAGCACGACGCTGTTTGCTGAAAAGAAGAAGGCCGACATACACCTTTACAACGCCTTGAGCCGCTCAAAGGTCCCTTTTGAGCCGTTGAGAGACGGCAGCGCAACGGTCTACACCTGCGGGCCCACTGTCTACAGGCGCATCAACCTGGGGGAGTGCAGGCGGTTCGTCTTTTCCGACCTTCTGTGCCGGTACCTCGAATACCGGGGCATCCGTGTGAACCATGCCATGAACATCACCGATATCGACGACAAGACCATAGCGGCATCCGAGGCGGCCGGCACATCCCTTGAGGCGTTCACAAACCAATACATCGACTTTTTCAAATCCGATATGGCTGCATTGAATATCCGGCCGGCCGACCATTACCCGCGTGCCGGCGAACATGTGGACGACATGGTGGACATCGCCCGGAAACTCTATGAAAAGGGATATGCCTATGAAAAATTGCGATCCCTGTATTTCAATATCAGCGCCTTTGAGGATTACGGTCAGCTCTCCGGCATCGATCTCGATAAAATCAGGCTCGGTGCCACGGTGGACCTGGATGAATACGAAAAGAACAACCCAAGGGATTTTACCCTGCTGAAGCGTGCACGCCTTGCCGAGCTGAAACGGGGCTTTTACGTCAAGACCCCATGGGGCAATGTCCGGCCGTCCTGGCATATCCAGTGTGCTGCAATGGCGATGAAATACCTGGGGGAAACGTTTGATATCCATGCCAGCAGCCGTGAACTCGTTTTTCCGCACCATGAAAACGAGCGCGCCATTGCCCGTGCCGTTACCGGCAAGCCCCTTGCCCGCTGCTGGGTTCATTGCGAGCGTGTTTTGGGGGAAGAAGAAGGAGAAACGGTGGCAAATGCGCTGCCGACCCTTGAAACCCTGATGG
Source organism: Desulfobacterales bacterium (assembly GCA_007127175.1). Taxonomy (GTDB): domain Bacteria; phylum Desulfobacterota; class Desulfobacteria; order Desulfobacterales; family Desulfosalsimonadaceae; genus B1SED10-16. Next base: position 4,906 of record SKZX01000203.1, on the reverse strand, counting down.
AAAAAGGATATGATCCCCGCGAAATCCGTTACTGGCTGGTTGTGGCCCATTACCGTAAACCGGTCAGTTTTTCAGTGGATCGGCTTCGGCAGTCAAAAAGCACCCTTAAACGGCTTGACGCTTTTGTGAAGAGCCTCGGTCAGGTCGCGGGGGACCAGGGCTACCCGGAAATCGATCAGTTGCTCTATGACCTGAGGCAGGGCTTTGTGTCGGCAATGGATGACGACCTGAACATGCCGCGCGCCATTGCCGCCCTTTTCGATATGATCAAGCGCATCAACCGCCTGATTGACGAGAACCGGATCGGCAAAGCGGATGCCGAAAAAATAAGTAAAACCATCCTGGGCATCGATTCGGTCCTCGCGATATTCGACTTTCAGCAGGCGTCTTATTCCCTGGAAGCGAAAAAACTCATTGAAGAACGCGATGCCGCGAGAAAAGCGCGTGATTTTCAGCGGGCGGACAGCATCCGCGAACAGCTGCTGAAGATGGGTATCAACGTTCAAGACACTGAAAAGGTAAGTAACCACAAATGATTAAAAAATTTTTTTTCCCGGCCACATTTGTCACGCAGCGGACAGTATTGGCTGTCAACCGCCGCCTTGGGCGCTTTGCCCTGTATCAGCCGATAATGGATCAGGCACCCCGCATGCTGGCCCACCTCGGTGAAACCGCTGCGATTGAGCTCAGGCACCCGGTCATCGGCAACGAGACGTATCTTCTGGAATTGTGCCGGGCATATGACCGCTGGGGGCGTATTCACCAGAAAGACGCCCTCAGGCTCAGCCAGTTGGCGGGCTCCGGGTTTTACAACCAGGACTTCGCCGCTGAGATCAGAACAGAGGTGTTGAAACGGAAAAACGGCGTTGAGCCTGAAGCCGGCCTGAAGGCCGATCCCATGATCAATGCAAGGATGTTTCTGCAGCTGGCCCAGGAGTTCGACCTCAATGAATGGGAAATCCGGCTGAGCCTTGAAAATGCGGAAAGCGCATCAAAAGAGCTGTTTGAACAGCTCAGGGGGGAGGGGCTGAATACTGAGGAAAGCTTTGGTTCCGGTGACCCTGCCGCATCCGATGATCCATGCGCCGTCATGACGGAGTCGCGCATTGCCGCCTGGGCGCTGCTCGCCAGAAACGATACGTCGCCGCCGGATTTGTTTGTTACCGACAGCCGTGCTGTCATGGATGCGTTGACCGAACGCTTGCCGGCCCTTGTCCGCCTGCTGCAGACGGACAAGACCTGCGAACCGGTTTTGGCGGCCGATGCGCTTTCAACCGGACTGCCGCCGGTTGCCGGCAGTCCGTGGCAGGGCACCGGTGAAGCCGCCCGGGTGTTTTCATATCTTGATCGTTTGGCCGATGACGGCTATATGCTCGAGGTGTTCGCCATTCCGGATTGTTCTCCTGCCAAAGTGATTGAATCATTGACGGATGCACCCTTTCGGGAAGAGGCCGTAAAGGGCGGGTCCAGGCATGCTTTTTTCTGCCTGATCGCCAGGGCCGGTGCTTAGTGGTCGAGGACATAAATACAGCGGCATTCGATGGTCGATGCATCCCGTCCCGGCGGCGCTGCTCGGCGCTCAAATACGCCCGTTATTCTCGCTTCTCGCGCCTTGCGGGACGGGCGCCTCGACCATCTCGGTGCGTCACTGTATTTATGCCCTCGACCACTTAGCCGGCAGAAAACCGGCAGCCAAAGGAATTGATACTCGATTTTCCGGCCATGAAGGGAAAATAGCAAATGTGGTATATGTTTCCTTGACTTAGCTGTTTATTTGGTATATGGCAGAAATCTTGGTAAACATGAACAGACTAACCAACGGCCTGCTTTGTAAAAATCAATTAATTTGTAAAAATCAATTAAAAGGAGATGCAAGATGGCTTTTATTCCAACGGTAGATGCCGAAAAGTGTGAAGGTTGTGAAGAGTGTGTGGATGTGTGCCCGACAGAAGTCTTTGAACTTCAGGACGGCAAAGCCGTTCCGGTCAATGCAGATGAATGCCTTGGATGTGATAGCTGCATAGAGGTTTGCGAGCCCGGTGCGATAACCGTTGAGGAAACCTAAACTCAGTCCGTTTTTTCCCCGGCCCGTCATCGGGCCGGGGATGTTTTTTTTGGGCCCGATTGTGCGGCCTGTACGCTTCTCCCGCCTGAAACGCTTATCACCGCCGGCATGGCCTTATGGAAAACACCATTTTTGACGCCTTTGTTTATTCGTTCAATTCGCCTGTCGGCGTTATTTCCGTGACGTACGCGCCTGATCCGTTCGTTTTGACCCGCGTGATCCTTCCAGGGAAAGACGGCGGAAACATTGTCCCAATCCCGGATGTGGCTCCCCGCCCGCCTGAAACAGAAGCGGTTAAACGCATTGACCGCTTTTTCAGCGCTTATTTTGACCGTCGTCCTGTCCATCCACCGTGGACGCTGTTGCAGATTGACGGTTTTTCTTCCCTTGAGCGCCTGGTATACGATAAAACCGCAGCAATCGCTTTTGGCGAGACCGCCGCCTACAGCGCTGTCGCCAAAGCCATAGGGCGACCGGGGGCGTCCCGTTTCGTCGGGAACGCCCTCGCAAAGAACCCCTTTCCCATCATTATTCCCTGTCACCGGGTCATTCGCAAGGACGGCGGTCTCGGCGGGTTCGGCAGCGGTCTGGGTATGAAGAAAAAGCTGTTGGCATTTGAAGGCTGCGCAGTATAACCATTTCTTGCGTAATCCCGCGCGTTATGGTATTTTATCAGATTATGAAACAATACGTGATCGATGAAATAAGACCTGGTGATTTCAAGGTGTTGAAAGAATACCTGGATGCGCATTACGGCCCGGCCAGGCTGGGCGGCGTCTACCGGATACCGCTGGAACCGGCGCTTTATTCACAGGCCCAGAAATCCCATGCGGACTGCCATCCCTTTTATTTTGCCCTTGAATTGAAGCTGGACGCACTCTGCTGCGAACTGCTGGTACGCACCGACAACCGGATCCGCTGCGAATGCATCGCCAATGCCGGCATTGAGCAAAGAAACTGGTTGATCGACTCGGTGGACGCCATTTTTGAGCGGCTTTCCATCATTTCTTGAAACAAAGGCCTTATGCCGGTTAAAAATGGGAAAAGTGGCATGTGTTTAAAAATCTGCACGGTTTTGATCGCAAACCGCCTGAAGGATGAAACTATCGGAGGTTTTCCGTGTTAAAAATCATACCCCTGGGCGGGCTTGGCGAAATCGGCCTGAACATGATGGTGCTCGATTGTGCGGGCACGATGGTCGTCATCGACGCGGGGCTGATGTTTCCTGAAGACTACATGCTCGGTGTCGACTGCGTGATCCCGGACATGGGGTATATTGTGCAGAACAAGTCCCGGCTCAAGGCGATTGTCCTCACCCATGCCCACGAGGACCATATAGGCGCCCTGCCTTATCTGCTCAAGGAAGTCAGCGTTCCGGTATACGGGACACCCTTCACCCTTGGCATCGCGGGCAGTAAATTTGAAGAGCACGGCATTTCCGCATCCGCGGGCCTGCTGCAAACGATTCACCCGGGGGACCGGCTGGCCATCGACCCCTTTGTTTTCGAGTTTATACGGGTCAACCACAGCGTGATCGACGGTGTCGGCATTGCCATTCATACCCCTGAAGGGCTGATTGTCCACTCCGGGGATTTCAAGATATCCGATTCCACCATCGAGGGGATGCAGACGGACACCGAGGCGTTTATCCGATGCGGGGACCAGGGGGTTCTTGCCCTCATGTCGGATTCGACGAACGTGGAAAAGGAAGGGCGCACACCGTCGGATGAACAGGTGAGCAAAACGCTGGAAACGATTATCCGGGACAGCCCGGGACGCGTCATTATCGCCCTTTTCGCGTCCAACGTGTCCCGGATTCAGCAGATCGTCAACATCATCGGATTGGGGAATCGCAGGATTATTTTCAACGGGCGGAGCATCGAGTTGAGCGTCCGCATCGCAAAATCCCTGAATCTGCTGAAAATCCCGCCTGAGATCGAAATCCCCATCGATGAAATAGACGATTACCCCGACGATCAGATCCTGATCATGACCACCGGCAGCCAGGGAGAGCCCATGTCGGCGCTTGCCCGGATGTCCACGGGCATGCACAAGCAGATCCGGGCCCGGCAGAACGACACGGTGATCCTGTCGTCCAAGTTCATTCCCGGCAATGAAAAGGCCATTGCCAAAATTATCAACAACCTGTTCCGAAAAGGGGCCAATGTCGTCTACGAAAAGATCTCAGACATCCATGTGTCCGGTCATGCCTTCAAGGAAGAGCTGGTCATGATGATGGAAATGACCCGGCCTGACTTTTTTATACCGATTCATGGCGAGTATCGGCACCTGGTCCATCATGCACGTCTGGCCGAATCCGCGGGCATCGGCAGGGAGAACGTGTTGCTGGCAGAAGACGGTGATATCATAGAGTTTTCAAAAGGAAAAGCAGCCATTGGGGGTAGGGTGCCCACCAGCCGCGTGCTTGTTGACGGCAAGGGCGTCGGCGACGTGGGGCGCTCGGTGCTCAAGGAACGGCGCATTCTGTCGGAAGAGGGGTTGGTCGTTATCAACCTGATTATTGACGAGGAAACCGGGTTTGTGATCTTCGGCCCGGAAATCGTTTCAAAGGGGTTTGTATTTGAGGTCGAAAAGGGGCATATCCTGGAAGACTCAAAATGTATTATACTAGAAATCATTGAAGATATATCCGATATGCCGCACAAGGCGGAATTGCTCAGGAGGCGCCTGCCCGGAGCGCTGCGTGAATATTTCAATTTCACCATTAAACGGCGGCCGGTGATCCTGCCGTTTATCCTTGAAGTTTGAAAGCCGCTTCATGCGAAAGGAAATAACAGGCATATTTCTTTTTTTCCTGGTTTTTTTTACGGCCGTCAGCCT
>SKZX01000116.1 GCA_007127175.1 Desulfobacterales bacterium | reverse complement strand
TTACAGGCGCTTCAAATACGCCCTGAAGGGTTTTAAATCGCTTGAGGAGCGCCTTTGCGGAATCCTTGCAGTCCTTCCGGGGGGTAAACAGGGTCAGCAGCAGCTCGATGACTTCATAATCATGAAACCCTTCCAGCCCGCCCGCAAGAAACCGGTCCCGCAAGCGCTGGCGATGGCCTTCGGATTTATGCCGGCTATCGGTATTCATGGCTATTCCTGGCGGGTTCCCCTTCAAAAGACGCCGTCCGGGGCCGGAACCGGAAGACGTCTATTCCACATCCTCGAGCTCGCTTTTCAGGTTACGGGTCATCAATTGGTAGACTGCGGCTCTTGGATCGAGATTGTCATACAACACGGCATGTACCGAATGGGCGATGGGCATGTCCACGCCCAGCTTTTTCGACAGGTTGTAAACCGACTTGGCCGTCTTGACGCCCTCGGCCACCATTCGCATTTCAGAAAGGATGTCGCCAAGGGTCTTTCCCTCACCGATCATTTTGCCCACGGTGTGGTTCCTTGAAAGCGTCCCCGTGCACGTCAGCATCAGGTCCCCCACGCCGGCGAGCCCCGCAAACGTATGGGGGTTGGCCCCCATGCGGATACCAAGGCGCCTGATCTCGGTCAGCCCGCGCGTGATGACCGCAGCCCGGCTGTTCAGTCCCAGCCCCAGGCCGTCCACGATGCCCGAGGCAATGGCGATGACGTTCTTGATCGCGCCGCCCAGTTCGACCCCGATCACGTCCGTATTGGTGTAAACCCGGAAATAAGAAGTGGCGAAAACCGCCTGAACGTCATTTGCAACATCAATGTCTACAGCAGCCGCCGTGACAACGGTCGGCATTCGCTGGGCGACCTCGATGGCGAAACTCGGCCCCGACAAAACGGCCAGCCTTTCCTTTTTCGGCAGCAGCTCCCCGAGGATGCCGGTCATGGTCCTGTGCGTCTTGTTCTCAATGCCTTTCGAGGCGCTCACAACAATTGCGTCATCGGGCAGATGAGCAGCCGCCATGCCTGCTACGCGCCGCATTTCGTGCGACGGCACCACCATCAGAACAAGGTCCTTTCCGCCGACGACTTCAGCTAAATCATCGGATGCATGCAGGCCTTTCTCGAGAATGATCTCGGGGAGAAACAGCCTGTTTTCCCTGTCCGAGGCAATGCTTTCAACGACCTCGGGCTCGTAGGCCCACAATTGGACCGCATATCCTTTTGCGGCAAGCAGGTCCGCCAATGCGGTTCCCCAGCTGCCGGCGCCCACCACACCGATTTTCGGATTGTGCGTATCAATCATTGCCATCTATTTCATTTTGTTTTTTCAAACCTGACGGCTTCGTAAAAAGACCAATATCTGCGTTGCGAGCAATTTTTGAAGAATCTCACGTACGCATAAGTACTATCAATTCTTCAAAAAATGCTCGCGCCTGGATTTTGAACGTTTTACAAAGCCGTCTGAAAACAACTTTTTACGAATGCATCAAACCGGCTCAACAAGGACGTCACCACCGCCATCAGGATCATCGGCTTCATCGTTGTCCCCGTTTTCGGGGTCTGCCAGCCTTGCAGCACTGACCAGCCTTTCGTCAGGCTCCATGTTGACGAGTTTGACGCCCTGGGTGTTCCTGCTGATCACGGAAATGTTGGCGATGGCCATACGAATGATCTTCCCGGAACTGGTCATGAGCATGATGTCGTCCTCGTCGCCGACCAGCAGGATGGTGACCACCTTTCCGTTGCGCTCACTGGTCTTGATCGAAATGACGCCCTTTCCGCCCCTTCGCTGCACCGGGTATTCATCTATGGCGGTGCGCTTGCCGTATCCGTTTTCCGTTGCCGTGAGCAGGGTTTCCCCATGCGTCATCACTTCCATCCCAACCAGCTGGTCGCCCCTGGCAAGGGTCATGCCTCTGACGCCCCGGGAAATGCGGCCGCTCGGCCGCACGTCGGTCTCATGAAACCGTATGGACTTTCCGAAAAGGGAGCAGAGAAAAACGTTCCGGGTCCCGTCGGAAAGGCGGGCAGCGATAAGTTCATCCCCTTCGTTGAGCCGTATGGCGAAGATGCCGCCGGCCCTCGGCCTTGAAAATGCCATGATATCCGTCTTTTTAACCAGGCCTTGCCGGGTGCACATCAGGATGTTGAGCCCGGGCGCAAATTCCGGGACGGCCAGGACCGTTGTAAGATGCTCGCCCGGAAGGAAATTAAGAAGATTCACAATGGCTTTTCCCCTGGACCAGCGCCCCCCCTGGGGGATGTCATAGACCTTGCACCAGTAAACCCGCCCCTGGTTGGTAAAAAACAGAAACGTGTGATGGGTGGACGCCACGAACAGGTGCTCGACGAAATCCTCCTCCTTGGTGCCCATGCCGGTCTTTCCCTTTCCCCCCCGATTCTGCTGCTGGTAAAGGGTAACCGGGTTTCGCTTGATATACCCGGACTTGGTGATAGTGACCACCATGTCTTCCTCGGCGATCATATCTTCAATGCTGATCTCCCGGGTATCGGCCACGATCCGGGTCCTGCGCGGGTCTCCGAAGGCTTCCTGGATTTCGGTCAGTTCATCTTTTATGATGTTCAGGACAAGCCGTTCGCTGGCGAGAATTTCATTGTACCGGGCAATCGCCTGCAGGATTTCGACATGCTCCTGTTTGATCTTGTTGCGCTCCAGACCCGTCAGGCGCTGCAGGCGCATATCCAGTATGGCCTGGGCCTGCAGGTCGCTCAGTGCAAACCGGTCCATCAGCGCCGCTTTCGCCTCCGCAGGGGATGCCGCGCCCCGGATGAGCGAAACAACCTCGTCGAGGTTGTCCAGGGCCACAGTGAGCCCTTCCAGGATATGCGCCCTGGCCTCGGCCTTGTCCAGCTCAAAACGGGTCCGGCGAATAATGACTTCCTTGCGGTGAAGGATGAAATACTCGAGAATTTCCTTTAAGTTCAACAGTTCGGGGCGGCGGTTGACCACGGCAAGAAAAATAATGCCGAAATTATGCTCCAGCTGCGTGTGCTTGTAAAGCTTGTTTAAGACCACCTCCGCCATCTGGTCTTTCTTCAATGCAATCGCCACCCGGATGCCGTCCTTGTCCGACTCGTCACGGACATAACGGATGCCTTCGATCAGCTTGTGTTTGACCATGTTCGCGATTTTCTCGATAAGGGACGCCTTGTTGACCTGGTAAGGCAACTCCTTGATCACGATGGTCTCCGTCTGGGCGCTTTTGTCTTTTTCGATGTCGACCAGGGCACGGATGCGCAGCTTGCCCCGCCCGGTTTCATAGGCACTGCGTATGCCCTCGGTACCATAAAGAATGCCGCCGGTGGGAAAATCCGGACCGGACATGTGCGCCATCAGTTCGGTGATGGAAAGGGAGGCGTCATCAATCAGCGCCTTGATGGCGCTGCACAGTTCGTTTAAATTGTGAGGGGGGATGTTGGTCGTCATGCCCACGGCAATACCCGAGGACCCGTTCAGCAGGAGGGAAGGGATCCGTGCCGGCAGAACAACGGGTTCCTGCAGGGTCTCGTCATAATTCAACTGCCACCCGACGGTTTCCTTGTCAATGTCCTCGAGCATCTGGTGGGCCAATCGTGACATCCGGATTTCGGTATACCGCATGGCGGCCGGGGGGTCGCCGTCCACGGACCCGAAGTTGCCCTGTCCGTCCACAAACGGGTAGCGCAGGCTGAAGTCCTGCGCCATGCGGACAATGGCGTCATACACGGCAGAATCCCCGTGGGGATGGTACTTACCGATGACATCACCGACGATGCGGGCGGATTTCTTGTACGGCTTGTTCCAGTCGTTTTTGAGGTCCCGCATGGCGAACAGAATCCGGCGATGGACGGGTTTCATTCCATCACGCACATCCGGCAAGGCCCTGCCGATGATGACGCTCATGGCGTAATCAAGATAGGATTGGCGCATCTCGCGCTCAATGCTTATTTCGGATATCTGCTGCTCGATGTCACCCATTTTTGCTCCCGGTGATAATAAAGGCTTCTGCGCAATACCCCTGCCCCGCCACCGCAAGCGAATGCGGGGCAGGAGGGCGCTTCTTCAACGCGTTTCCGGGCCGTGCCGGTGGGCAGGGCTTTCTTACGGTTACTTCCGGCTCAGGTCGATGAACCCCAAGGCGGTCAAAATCAGGACAAACAGGTAAACATACACGGCCGTCCAGCTTTCGGCAAAATGCCAGACAAAACCTGAACCGACAATGACGGGAACGCCCATGGCAACAAGGATGCCCAATGATCTTGCAATCGCGGTGGCAGACATGATTACTCCTTCATATAATTAATGATTCAATGATATTTCAATGATACGCAGATGCGTTGTTGTCAAAAAGCAATGTTCCGACAGCGGCCCTGGAGGGGACGCCTACACGGATTCGATCATCATCGCCATTCCCATGCCGCCGCCGATGCACATGGAGATGAGTCCGCTTGCCGCGCCGGTCTTTTTCATCTGGTAGGCGGCGCTCACGGCCTGGCGGGCGCCCGTGCAGCCGATGGGATGCCCCAGGCTGATGCCGCTGCCCTTCTGGTTGGGCTTTTCCGTCGGAATGCCCAGGTCCCTGATACAGGCGAGCGCCTGGGCGGCAAACGCCTCGTTCAGCTCGATCACGTCGATATCGCCCATGGCGCGGCCGGTTTTTTTCAGCACCTTCCGGATAGCCGGAATGGGCCCCAGGCCCATGTACGCGGGATCAAGCCCGCCAGAGGCAAAAGCGCTGATTTTTGCAAGGGGGGTCAGCCCCAGTTCTTTGGCCTTTTTTCCGCTCATGAGCACGACAGCCGCTGCCCCGTCATTGATACCCGAGGCATTTCCGGCGGTAACCGTCCCGTCCTTCTTGAAAACCGGCTTGAGCCGGGCCATTTTCTCCATATCGGTTTCCATGGGACGCTCGTCCGTATCCACCACGATATCCCCCTTGCGGGTCTTGATGGTCACGGGCACGATTTCCCCGGCGAAAGTACCGTTCTGGATCGCCGCCATGGCGCGGTTGTGGCTGAGTACGGACAGTTCATCCTGGTCCTGCCTCGAAATGCCATATTTTTCAACGATGTTCTCGGCGGTGACGCCCATGTGGTATCCGTAAAAAATCTCGTAAAGCCCGTCATAGACCATGAGGTCCAGCACTTCACCTTTTCCCGTGACCTCCATGCGGTGCCCCCACCGGGCTTTGGGAAGGGCCATGGGCGCATTGCTCATGCTTTCCTGACCGCCGGCAATGATGACCTGTGCATCTCCCGTCATGATCGATGCCGCACCCAGGGCGATCGCCTTGAGTCCGGAAGCGCAGACCTTGTTGATCGTAAACGCCGGCGTTTCCTTGCAGATGCCGGCCTGTATCATGGCCTGGCGGGCGGGGTTCTGCCCTTGGCCGGCGATCAGCACGTTGCCCATGATGACTTCATCAATGGCCACCGGGATGGCGCTTTCATCCCAGGTACCCGCATTTTTCTCCAGTTCCGTGAGCGCTTCGTCTCTCAGACGGTCCGGGGCTTCGTCTTTCGCCCCCTCGCCGGTTACCGGCCGGAGGCCGGCCCTGGCGACCGCCTCCCGGATCACTGTTTTTCCAAGATCCACCACCCCGACGTCCTTTAAAGACCCGCCAAAAGCGCCTACCGCTGTTCTGGCCCCACTGACAATGACGACATCCTGCATTTTCGTTCCTCCTTGCCTTTTAGTAACTGCCCGGACCGATACCCGAAAGAGCGTTCAGGCCGATCCAAATATAGGGGAACCCGACCGGGTTCCAAATGTTTTGCCTTGATTTTAATCAAATCCCTGCTATCTTGATAAATTTATAATATTTAGCAAAATCCGCCTTTAAAAACAAGTTTAAATAACAGCAGGCACGCTGAAAAACACCATGTGCATCATTGCCATCGCATACCGGGTGCATCCGGGATATCCCCTGGTTGTCGCCGCCAACCGGGACGAATTTTACGATCGCCCGACCGCACCGCTCCATTACTGGGAAGACCAACCGGAGATCCTTGCCGGCAGGGATTTACAAAACCACGGCACGTGGATAGGGGTTAACAAAAGGGGGAAAATCGCGGTCGTCACCAACTACAGGGAACCGGGCGCAAAGCCCGGCAGCGGTATATCAAGGGGCTTTCTGGTCCGGGATTACCTTGCCCGGGAGACGCCGCCCGCCGACTACCTTGAATCTGTTGCAGCGCGCAAAGACGATTACGGCGGGTTTAATCTCATTGTCGGAAGCGTCGGTTCCCTGTTCTGGTATTCCAACAGGGGGGGCGGCATCACGCAGATCAACCCCGGCATCCACGGGCTCAGCAACCGGCTGCTCAACACCCCGTGGCCCAAGGTGGAAAAAATACGGGAAGGACTCGCCCGCATCATTGACGAAAACGACGCAATCGACCCCGAAGCCCTTTTTTTACTGCTCAAAGACACTACCCGCCCGCCGGATGAAAATCTTCCCGACACCGGCATCGGCAGGCAATGGGAGCGAACCCTGTCCCCGGTTTTCATCACGAGCGACATATACGGCACCCGGTGCTCGTCCGTCATCATAGTGGATGCCACCGGCAGCATCGCGTTTCATGAACGGACATTTGACCCATCGGAATACGGGGAGACCCGCGCGTTCGTCCTTCACACCGAAACCCGCTGATCAGCTCTCGATGCCCTTGCGTGCAAGCACGCCCTTTTCATAATAATGCTTGACGGGCTTCATTTCCGTGACAAGGTCCGCCTTTTCAATGAGCGCGGGTGTCGCCCCCCGGCCGGTGATGACGATCTCAACGTTTTCAGGCCTGCTGTCGATTACCCGGAAAAGGTCTTCTTCCTTTAACAGCCCGAAGCTCAAGGCCACGTTGGCCTCCTCCATGATCACCACATCGTATGTTCCCGACATGACGGCATCGGACAGGGCAAAGAAAGCCATGGCAGCCGCCTCACGGTCCGCCTCGGAAGGCTCCCCGAACACGTATTGCCCTGTTCCGAACTGTTCAATGACGATCAGGTCCGAAAACCGCTTCAGGGATTCCAGTTCGTTGTAGCAGCCCTGTTTCAGAAACTGGCCGATGTAAACGCGCATGCCCGCACCGGCCGCCCGCAGCGCAAGACCAAGTGCCGCGGTGGTTTTTCCCTTCCCATTTCCGGTATAAACCTGTACATATCCCTTTTGCATAAATGGCCCTTTTTCTGTAAAATGCGTTTGCGCCGGAGGGGCGCATATTGTGTGTTTCGTAATGTAGAAGGATAGCCTATTTTCCGTCAAAGGACAACAGGCTTATTCGGGCCTGCCGCATTGAATCCCGGTCGGTTTATCGGGGTCGGGGTCGGGGTCGGGGTCGGGGTCGAACACCCGCTTAGGATAGCCTTCAGGGCAAGCAATAAAAGGGCGTTACAGTTCACAAAAGACTATCGCGTTGCCCGATGCCAGAAGGTCAAAAGCCGACCCCGACCCCGATACGGGAAAAAGGAGTAAGGAAACGACCGCGCTCGGGGCGGCTGGTCAACAAATGGAATTCAAGAGGATGAAGGGGGAAAAATGAAAGACCCGTTGTTCGAACCCATTACCATCAACACGCTTGCGGTCAAAAACCGCATCTACCTGCCCGCCATGCACTTGAACATGGCGGACAACTTTGAAGTAACCGACCGGCTTATCGCGTTCTACGAAGAACGCGCCAGGGGCGGCGCCGGAATGATTTGCGTCGGGTATGCGACCATCGACGAATTCTCCGGCAACACGCTGAACATCGGTGCCCACAGGGATGAATTCGTTCCGGGGCTCAGCAGACTGTCCGATGCCATCACGTCCAATGGCGCCAGGAGCTGTGTCCAGCTCAACCATTCCGGTCGCTACAACTTTTCCTTTTTTCTCGACGGCAAACAGCCGGTGGCCCCCTCCGCCATTGCCTCCCGGATGACCCGGGAGACCCCACGGGCGCTGGAGACCGGGGAAATCGAGGACATCATCCAAAACTTTGCGAAAGCCGCTAAACGGGTCAAAGACGCGGGCTATGACGCCGTGGAAGTACTCCACGGAACCGGCTACCTGATCAGCGAATTTTTATCCCCCCTGACCAACTGCAGGGAGGATGAATACGGTGGCAGCTTTGAAAACCGTATGCGCTTCGGCCTGCGGGTCATGGAAACCATCCGTGATCATGTGGGGCCCGGGTTCCCGGTGCTAGTCCGCATGAACGGCAACGATTTCATGGCCGGCGGCCAGGGACGCGATGAACTGCGCGAATACGCCAGGGCACTGGTCGATCGCGCCGGGGTGGATGCGCTCTGCATCAACGTGGGATGGCATGAAGCCCGGGTGCCGCAGATCACCACGGCCGTTCCCCGGGGTGCTTTCGCCTACCTGTCCAGGGGTATCAAGGAGGTCGCCGATGTGCCGGTTATCGCCAGCCACCGGATTAACGACCCGGAGACCGCCCGTGAGATGATCGCCGACGGCATGTGCGATATGGTGGCCATGGCACGCAGCCTGATCGCGGATCCTTTTCTCCCGGAAAAGGCGAAAACAGTGCGCGAAAAAGAAATCATTCACTGCGTTGCCTGCGCCCAGGGGTGCTTCGACAACTTGTTCAAACTCAAGCACATCGAATGCCTGTGCAACCCTGTGGCCGGCTACGAGCGGGAGCGCATCCTCAACAAAACAGAATCCCCCAAAAAAGTCATGGTCATCGGCGGCGGGGCCGCCGGCATGAATGCGGCCATTGCTGCGGCCGACCGCGGCCACGCAGTAGCCCTTTTCGAAAAGCTGGACCACTTGGGCGGCCAACTCTATCTGGCCGCAGCCCCCCCCGGACGCGCCGAGTTCGCCGAGTTGGCCCGGGACCTTGAAACCCAGGTAAAATGCCGGAACATCCAGGTATATCTGAACCACACCGTCACCGGGGATGTAATCAAAAAAGAAAGCCCGGACAAGATCATCCTTGCCACCGGCGGAAAGCCCATGACCCCGCCCATACCGGGGATCGAGCTTCCCCACGTGGTGCAGGCATGGGCGGTACTGGGGAAAAAAGCCCTGACCGGAAGGCGTGTGGTGGTGGTCGGCGGCGGGGCGGTCGGCGTTGAAACCGCACTGTTTCTCGCGGAGAAAGGAACGCTTTCGGGCGAAGCCTTGAAATTTCTGACGGTGAACAGGGCCGAGGACGCCGAAACCCTCTATGAGCTTTGCGTCAAAGGGACCAAAAAGGTCACCCTGATCGAAATGATCGACAAAATCGGCAAAGACTTCGGAAAAACCACCCGGTGGGGGATGATGCAGGACGTTTCCCGCTTCGGCATCGATACCCGCGTTGCAACGAAAGCCCTTGAAATCACGAAAACGGGCATTCGGGTGGAAACCGGCGACAACGCGGTGGCGGAAATCCCGGCCGACACGGTTGTCATTGCCGCGGGCGCCCGTCCGGACAATTCTTTGGAAGCGCTGATCAGGGAAATGGGCATCCCCGTGAGCGTGGTGGGCGACGCCAATGCCATTGGGCAGGCTTTCGATGCAGTCCACCAGGGATTCATGGCCGGGGCGGAAATATAACTGCCTGAACCTCCGGGATGCTGTGCCCTCGGGGTCGGGTTCCCGATTGTTTAGAACATTAAAATTGATGGTACCGTAAAAGTTCAAGATCCAGGCGCGTGCAATTTTTG
>SKZX01000243.1 GCA_007127175.1 Desulfobacterales bacterium | reverse complement strand
CCGAAGGGGCGCACGTTGCCCGTGGGTGCATCGATGTGCCGTTGACAGAGGGGCGTTCGGTGGCACTGGACCAGGAAGCTTTTCCTCCGGGAGCGCTGCTGTTTATCCAAAGCAGCAAACCGGCGGATGACGGGGCGGGCGGTATTGAAAAGTGGGTCGATTTTTCACGGTTTGCGTTGAACCAGGATACCGGGTCGGCCATCCGCGGGCCGCGCCGCGCCGACCTGTTCTGGGGCACCGGGGTTGAAGCCGAAACCGCAGCCGGACATATGCAGCACCCCGGCCGGGTTTATATCGTCACGATCCGTCCGGGTCCATAGGCAGTCGGCCCTTGCGCACGGTTTTTTCATGAAGCAGAAAAATGCCGCCTGTCAGCGCCAGCGCAGCGCAAATCAAAAACAGGTTCGGCGCCCCGATTTTTTCGAATAAATATCCGGACCCGAAAAACCCGACCATGATGCCCATGCCGTAGGTCGCGGCGTTATTCAGGGCCTGGCCCAGGGTTTTGGCCTCGGGCGGCGCCAGCTTGTCAATGTAGAGAATGCTGGCGACATGAAAGCTGCCGTACGAGAACGCGTGGAAAACCTGGGTAAACAGGATCAGCCCGGAGGATTCGGCCCCGGCCAGGAGCACCCAGCGCAGGGTTGCGGCGAAAAACGAAAAAATCAGGACGTTTTCAACGTTGAAGCGGCCAAAAATCCTTGCGGAGCCAACCATGACAGCGATTTCGGCAATGGATGCAAGCGCCCATGCAAAGCCGATAAAGGCGCCCGTATAACCCATCTGTTCAAGGTGTATGGAAAAAAAACCGTAGTAGGTCCCGTGGCTGGCCAGCATTAAAAAAGCGCAGAACAAGAATACCATGGCCCGGCGATTGAGAAACATTTTGATGCTTGCGGCAAATGCGGTTTCCCGCTTTCTTGCGGGTACCCTTGGAACGGCAAAGGCCAGGAAAGACTGAACCGCTGAACCGCCAAGGATGAGAACGAGTATGATGGCCGCGGAATACATGTCGATAAGGCGGCCGACCAGGATCACCACCAGGATAAAGCTCAGCGACCCCCACACCCGGAGGTGGCCGTAGTCGTTTTTCCTGGCCGCCAGGAGGTCCATGGAAAAGGATTCGAGAAACGATATGATCGGTGCGTAAAATATGCCGTAAAACGCGGTGATGATGAGCATCATCTTGAAATCGGCCGTCAGCAGGTATAATGACCATATGGTGGTGCTGCAGATGATGCTGGTGATAAAAATGGGCCGCCGGATATCGTATTTATCTGCGAGCACCCCCCAGATAAGCGGGAAAAGGGCTGTTGAAAACGTTCGCAATGCCGACAGCAGGCCGATCTGAAAGCCTGAAAAATCCAGATGGTAGCAGTAGAGGTTGAAGTACGGCAGGTAAACGCCCAGTATACCGAAGTACAGGAAGTAGTGCGCGCTCAGGATCGTTCTGGTTTTTGAAGGGGGCATTGGGGAGTTGTAAGTTGTGGGTTATAAGTTGTAGGTTGTAAGTTGTAGGTTGTAGGTTGTCGATGGTTTCAATGCTGGCCCGTTGGCGGGGATACAGTGTCGCTCCCCAGCATCACCGCCAGCCATCGCGTTTCTTCGCTGCTTTCCAGCGCTATTTTGAAAATCATGGTCAGCGGCACCGAAAGCAGCATCCCCACGGGGCCAAGCACCCAGCCCCAGAAAACAAGCGACAGGAATACAATCAGCGTGGACAGCCCAAGCCCCCTGCCCATGAACCTTGGCTCCAACAGGCTGCCGATGACGAGGTTCACCGCCAGAAAGCCCGCTCCGGCCAGTGCGGCGGACCAGGCGCCAAGCTGGATGAGCGCCATCAGGACCGCGGGAACGGCAGCGATAATGGAGCCGATATTGGGGACATAGTTGAGCATGAAAGCTGTCAGGCCCCATAAAAGAGCGTAATCCACGCCCAGGACCATCAGCCATAAAGCGACGGCAATACCCGTGGCAAGGGAGAAAATGGTTTTCAGGGCAAGGTAGCGGTTCACGCTTGTGGTAAAGCGCTTGATCCCCTGCAATGATTTTTCCGGGTTTTTAAAGGCCGCCCTGAACTTGTCCGGCATGCCGGACGCTTCCAGGAGAATGAACAGCACCGTGAGAAATATCAGGAAAGAATTGGTCAAAACGGCGCTCAGGCCGGTCAGGACAATTGCCGCCATCTGCATGGCCACGGACGGGTCCATGTATTCCTGGATCATTTTTTCCGAAACGTCGACTCCCCGTGCCTGTAACCATTGAACCATCGTGGCCGATTCTTCAAGGATTTTCTGCTGATACACGGGCAATGAAGCGGTAAAGTCCGCGACGGATGCGCTGATGAGAAGGATCAGCCAGTAGCCGGCCGCCATGAGGACAACCACGATAAACGCAATGGCCAGAAGTTTCGGGACCCCCTTGTTCTGCATCCAGAACAGTGGGGGCGTGCAGATGATCGCGATGAAAACGGACAGAAAAAAAGGCACCATGATGCCCGCTGCTGCCCTTATACCGGCGATAATGATGATAAAGCAGGCAATTGCAAACATGATGCGCAGTTCGCGGGAAAGTCCGGTTTGAGTGTCCATGGGCAAGCGCTCCCTGTGAGAATTTAACAATCCATGTCGATGTCTTGTTTTAGCAGATTGCCGTTGCCCGGGGCAAGTCTTTACCGGCGCAGTCCTTGACATGAACCCGGGTTTCACCTATTACCGTATAGAAACGAGGCGTTGTTTGTGCCTGTCGCATATTTCAAAGCCAGTCCATTACCGAAATCCGAGGAGTAAAGATGAATCGATTTAAAGTCGTCGCATTTGACTGCGACGGCGTCATGTTTGACACGGAGAATGCCAATCGGTCGTATTATAACGATATACTGGCATTTTTAGGCCGTCCGCCCATGACGGAAGAGCAGTTCCGCTATGCCCAGATGCAGACCGTGGACAAATCCATTGCAATGCTTTTTCCCGATGAAAAGGACTATTTTGCGGCCCAGCAATACCGGAAGGAAAACGGGTATGCCCCTTATATCCGCTATATGAAAATGGCGCCGGACCTGATTCCCGTCCTGGAATACCTGCGTCCCGGATACGGCACGGCCGTGGCGACGAACCGGACGGACACCATGCAGCGCGTGCTAGAAATCCACCGGATCGAAAAATATTTCGACAAGGTGGTGACGGCCCTGGACGTGGTGCACCCAAAGCCCGCACCGGACGTGCTTATTTGCCTGCTGGCGCACTTCAATGTCAATGCTCCCGAATTGCTGTACATTGGCGACTCAAAGGTGGACGAGGCAGCTGCTGAAGCTGCCGGCGTCTCCTTTGCGGCCTGCGGGAACCCGGAACTCGATGCGGATTACCATATAACGGGCCTCGGCGAGATCAAGGCCATCTTAAAAAAGCGAACACACCATGACGGATGAGAACGCCATTTACCTGGTTGACGGCAGCGCCTACATTCACCGCGCCTACCATGCCATTCGCAGCCTGTCCACTTCGCGGGGGTTTTCCACCAATGCCGTCTACGGCTTCACCCGGATGCTCATGAAGCTGATCCATGACAGGAACCCACGGTATGCCGCAATGGTGTTTGACAGCGCCATGCCGACGTTCCGCCATGCGTTGTATCCCGACTACAAGGCCAACCGGGAAAAGATGCCCGAAGACCTTGCCGCGCAGGTGCCCTATATTAAAAAGGTGACAGAGGCCTTCAACATCCCGGTCATCGAAAAAGGTGGCTTTGAAGCCGACGACCTGATCGGTGCACTGTCCAGAAAAGCGGAAGCCGCGGGTTTCGACGTCGTGATGGTCACCGGCGACAAGGATTTCATCCAGCTCCTGACGGACCATGTCATCATATGGGACCCCATGAAGGATGTGGTCATTGACAGGAAGGGCTTTGTCAGGGACAAACAGATCGACCCGGCCCGGATGATCGATGTCCAGGGCCTTTCCGGGGACAGTTCGGACAATATCCCGGGTGTCCCGGGCATCGGTCCGAAAACGGCCGAGAAACTGATCCTGAGCTTCGGCAGCATGGACGCGCTCTATGATCGCATGGACGAGATCAAGGCCGGCAAGCAAAAGGAAAACCTGCTGGCATTCAGGGAGCAGGCGTTTCTGAGCCGCCGGCTGGCGACCATCGACACCCGGGCCCCGGTGGATTTTGACATAGGCGACCTTGAGATGGTCCCGCCGGACAACGCGAAGCTCTCGGAATTGTTCAGGGAGCTGGAGTTCACCCGCCTGCAGAAGGAGTTCCCTGTTAAAATCGATCTTTCAGGCAAAGACTACCGGATCGTGTCCGACGAGAAAGCCTTGCAGTCGCTGGCGGATGAACTCCGGAGCGCCGGCCGGTTTGCCCTCGATACGGAAACCACGTCCCTTTCCCCCATGTCAGCGGACCTGGTGGGCCTTTCTTTTTCCGTGGCGCCGGGGGCGGCGTTCTACGTGCCGTGCGGCCACACGGTGAAAGGGGCGGAACATCTCGATGTTGAGACCGTAAGGTCGGTATTGAAAGGCTTGCTGGAAGACCCCGGCATGGCGGTCATCGGCCAGAATATCAAGTATGACATGACGGTGCTGGGCAGGCACGGGATTGAACTGGCAGGCGTGGTCTTTGACACCATGATCGCATCCTACCTGCTGAACCCGGACAAGCGGTCCCATTCCCTCGAGCAGATCGCACTGGACCTGCTGGACCACCAGATGATTTCCTTTGAGGACGTCATGGTCGTGGATGGCCGGAAAGTCGATTCCTTTGCAGCGGTGCCCGTGGATGCCGCCGCGGTTTATGCCTGCGAGGACGCGGACGTGACGCTTGCGGCCGCCCGGCTTTTGGGGCCGGAAATCGAGGCGGCAGGACTTCAGGCCCTCATGGAAAGGGTGGAAATGCCCCTGGTGCCGGTACTGGCGCGCATGGAGCGCACCGGCATACGCATCGATGCAAAACGCCTGGCTGACATGTCGAAAACCCTTGCCGGGGAGCTTGAGACAATAAAGGGGGAGATTTACAGGATGGCGGGGGAAGAATTCAATATCAACTCATCCCAGCAGCTCGGGTATATCCTGTTTGACAAGATCGGCCTGCCAAAGCAGAAGAAAACAAAGAAAAAAACCGGCTATTCCACCGATGTCGAGGTGCTCACCGCCCTTGCCATGAAACATGAACTGCCGGCCATGATGCTTCGCCACAGAACGCTGGCCAAGCTGAAATCGACCTATGTGGATGCCCTGGTGGAGATGGTGAACCCTGCAACCGGAAGGGTTCACACTTCCTTTAACCAGACGGTCACCGCCACCGGCCGCTTGAGCAGTTCAAACCCCAACCTCCAGAACATACCCGTGCGCACGGAAGAGGGCAGAGATATCCGAAGGGCGTTCATCCCCGCGCAAGGCTGCCGGTTCCTGTCGGCGGATTACTCCCAGATCGAACTGCGCCTGCTTGCCCATTATGCGGATGACAAAAAACTCATTGACGCCTTTTTAAAGGACGAGGACATCCATGCCCGTACCGCCGCTGAAGTGTTCAGGGCAAGCCCCGCCATGGTCACCGATGAATTGAGGCGCCAGGCAAAAACCATCAATTTCGGAATTATTTATGGTATGGGGGCCTATTCCCTTGCCCGGGAACTCGGCATCAGCCAGAAAATGGCAAAAACCTATATCGACAATTATTTTTACCAGTACCAGGGCGTGAAGTCATATATCGACGAAACCCTTGAAATGGCGAGAAAAACAGGCAAGGTCACAACCCAGATGGGCCGGGTACGGTTTTTGCCGGATATCAACAGTTCTAATGCCAATGTCCGGGCGTTTGCCGAACGCATGGCCATCAATATGCCGATCCAGGGAACGGCCGCCGACCTGTTGAAGCTGGCCATGATACGGGTCGACACGGCCATTGCCGAAAGAAAGCTCAAATCAGCCATGCTGTTGACAGTCCATGACGAGATGGTATTCGAGGTGCCGGAAGAAGAAACAGGGGAAATGAAAGGGCTTGTGAAAGAAACCATGGAAAAAATCTGGACCTTGAAAGTCCCCCTGAAGGTCAACGTTGCAATAGGTGACAATTGGGCGGAGGCGCATTGACAAGAGGGGCTCCGGCTGTTTATTGACCATTGCGTTCGGGTGCGTCGCCGGCCCCTTTTTTCCGGACCGTTTTTTCCACCGCGTCATAGATGTTCTGAAAATGTTCGTGGAAGGTCGAGGGGGTTACGGTCCTTATTTCAATGAACTTGACGACGATTTCCTTGGCTGTTTTCAATATCATTTCATCTGTTTTTGAATGCATCGGGCGTTCCTGTGAAAAAGGTTGTTTTTGTCCGGTTAAATATTTATCTGTGAGGATATAACAGATAACCGGTGCCGTCCGCAACAGTGATTCCCGGTTTGGCAGCCGAACGGGTTAAACAATTATGGCCTTTTTCGGTTTGCTGCCCATTCGGGTCGGGGTCGGTATCGGGGTCGATGCCAATTCCCTCCAGGGCGCAGAATGTGAACCGCTGCTTTTCGAAACCGGCGTCTTGACGAAACCGGAGATGCGAACTATAATTTTATTTTTAATTGCCATGGCAGCCGTCAGGCGGCTTGCGAAATCGGAATATATGACACGCGTTAATCTTTTTCAGCCGGAAAAAGGGGACCTGCCATCAGCGTCTTTGGGGGAATATCAGGGCATGTTGAAAAATGAATGGAAAAATGTGGGCCGCAACGAGTTGTGCCCCTGCGGGAGCGGCCTGAAATATAAAAAATGCTGCCTGAAGAAAGAAAGCCCGCCGGACATCGATTACAAGCGCTACTACAAGCAGAAATACGATATCGATTTAAAGGGGCCGGAAGAGGTCGAAAAAATTAGAGCGGCCGGTCGTCTCGTGGGATTGGGTCTTGACCGGGTGGCGGCCATGCTCGCCCCGGGTGTGACCACAAACGATATCGACCAGTTGGTCAAGCAACTCGCACAGGCGCACGGCGCGATCTGCGCGCCCTATAATTACCGGGGGTTCCCAAAAAGTGTCTGCACATCGGTCAATGCGGTGATATGCCATGGCATTCCGGGGGAATATGCCCTGAAAGACGGTGATATCATCAATGTCGATATCACTTACGTACTAGACGGCTATTACGCCGATGCCAGCAAAACCTTCTTTATTGGAAGCCCCTCTGGGGAAGCCCGGCGGATCGTGTCGGTAACGGCGGAAAGCCTTCTTGCGGCAATGGAGATGCTCAAACCCGGAAATACCATCGGCGATATCGGCTGGGCCATACAGGATTGTGCCGAAGGGCAGGGGTGTTCCGTGGTCCGGGAATTTGTGGGACACGGGCTGGGGACCAGTTTTCACGAGCCCCCCCAGGTGCCGCATTTCGGCCGGAAAGGACTGGGCATCACCCTTGTGCCCGGAATGGTTTTCACTGTTGAGCCCATGATCAACCTGGGCAGGCCCGAGCTTTTTATCGCGGATGACGGGTGGACCGCCATTACCCGGGACGGGAAGCTTTCCGCCCAGTTCGAGCAGACGTTTCTGATCACCGAAGACGGATACGAAAGCCTTACCCCTTACGATCTGGCGCCTTTTGTCCGCAACCGGACCTGATTCCTTCCAGACCGGCCCTCACCGGCCATACAGCCGTGCTTTCGTCTCCATGCGCGTTTTTTCAATGGCAGAAATGATTTCTTCCCTGAAAGCGGCCCGGCTGTAGCGCTCCTCGGCCATCAGCAGGGTTTTGTCCATGAGCAGCCCGGTCGCGATGGAACCCGCAATTCCACCTGCCACGGCCCCTGCGACCGTCCCGCCCCCCGGCACGACCGACCCGACGGCAGCCCCTGTTGCTGCGCCTGCCGCCCCGCCCCCGCTCTTGCCAACGGCCCTGGCACCCCCAAGCCGGGCCGCAGCCCTGGTGGACGCCTTGAACATGGATTTTCCGGCGGCATTTTCGACAATTTTTTTGCCGATGTATCCCCCCGCGAGAAAACCGCCCCCGGAAGACGTGGACGCGGACAGCATGCGGAAATCAAACCCGATAAAATCGCTGTGGTCCAGGAGATTGTCCAGATAAAACGTCCGGGTCACGAAGGCGGCATCGGCCGGTTCATGAATCCGGTGTTGTTCCACCAGTTGCCGGGCGGCTTCCTGGAGCCGGATTTCGGTACCTGCCTGTTGGGCCAATAATAGATCCAGGCGGGTATGGACGGTTTGGAAGTTCTCACGGGCCTTGAGGTGTTTTTCTAGCATGGCTGACAGGTGTGCTTCCGCTGACCCGCTGACCCAGTGGGCGATCCTGGCGTATTCGGCAAAAAGGCTGTAATACCAGTCGAGAAAATCGTCCACGCGCAGAACCATGTCATCAAACGCCCTGTCGATGGCGGCTTCCAGTTCGTAGGCGGATGCCGCCAAATCGCGCATCATGTCCGTTTTATATGCCTCGATCTGTGTGATGGTTCCGGGCGCGACATATGTGTCATCGATGCGTTCCACGTATTGCCGGGCTTTGTCCCGTGCGGTGGCATGATAATCCCCAAGGCCGGGTCTTTCGGAAAAACGCGCTTCAAGATAAAAAAAAGCGGCTGCAAAAGACATCAGCAATATGGCAGCGGTGAGGGTGTAGAATGCCCATTTGCGAATCTGTCCGCCCGGCGGGGGCGGCTCGGCATCCGGGGTCAAGGGGAGAATGATCCGTTTCAACTCCCCGGATGGCACCAGGCAGAAGGTCAGGATGTTGGCGGCATTGAAAAAGATCATATACCCCGTGAAGAACAGATGCGCCAGCAATGTCAGGGGCAGTTCCGAATAGCCGGCCTGCACTGCTGCATATGCCCTGATGCCGCCGTATATGGCCATCCACTCGGAGGCGCTTTTTGTCAAAGCACTGTTGTCCCGGTATACAATCATTTCTTCATGGGCGGAAATGGCGGATTCGAGATTTTCGTAGCGGGGCGCAGGCATATCCAGGCCGCAAGTGGAAAAAGCAAAAATTGCCAGCATGATCAGAGGGGTACACCACACCGCCAGGGATGCGGTCATGCTCGTGACCATGTAGGGTTTGATTTCTTTTTCCAGCAGGTGGTAAAACACCCGGTAGGTGGTGTAAAATACAGGAATAACGGCAAGAAACAAAAACCAGTCCACCGGGCTGAAAAACTGGAATCCAATCAGCATGAAAAAGGTGGTCACCACAGCATAAAACATCCAGAGCAGCAGCGGGATGAGGCGGCCCGAAAAGATCTTTGCAATGCGGCCGCGCCGTGCAAATATTTCAAGAAACCTGATTTTTCGGATCGTCGTCCGGTAAACCCCGCCCATGGCAAGGGGTGCCGCAAGCAGAAAAACCGCCACCGGTAAAAGCCATGGCCCGCGGGAAGCAATGAGGGTGTTGAGAAAAAACGCCGCTGCAACCCAGGCGGATGCCTTGAAAAGGTAGATTGGAAAAGATGTCGATGGTGTGCTATGGCCCATGATTGAAGTTTTAATACAGCAGGGAAAAAATTTCTAATGAAATAAGAGCCCCCTTCCCTTGAAACGCGTGGCGTTTTGTATTAAGGATGCCATTTTGAAGGTGTGGTTTTTATAATGGAGATATTCGGGGAAAAAAGGAATACCCATCGTTTTGTCGGGATGGTCGCGTTCCTGTTGAATTTTCCCCATTTTTGATGTGGAAAAGCCATG
>SKZX01000062.1 GCA_007127175.1 Desulfobacterales bacterium | reverse complement strand
TACGTTGCAAAGGAAGCGGGAGACTCTTTTTTGTTGACAACTGTCAATCATATCAGCTCCTGGCGAAGCGCGGACAAGCGCCCTGTGGCTTTGCCGTTTATCACAGGGCGCAAGGGAGCGAGCTTAGAGATATCAGCGTTCTCCTGCAGTTGCAAGGGCAATGCCCGGCGCCACCCGGTTGAAATTGTCCTTAAATAGAATCAATCTCCAAAGGCCTGATTGACGATGTCCTGCGCCTCTTTCTGGATTTGTTGCAAATGCTGCTTTCCCTTGAAGCTTTCCGCGTAAATTTTATATATTTCCTCGGTCCCGGACGGCCGGGCCGCAAACCAGCCGTTTTCGGATACGATCTTGATGCCCCCGATAGGCGCCTTGTTTCCCGGGGCGGCCGTCAGTTTCGCAATAACCGGCTCTCCCCCGAGGGTGTCGGCCTGGATGCGGTCCGGTGTAAGCCCTTTTAGGATTTCTTTCTGCCGCCGGTTAGCGGGTGCATCAAGGCGCTCATAGACACAGGCCCCGAAGCGGTTTTCGAGTCCGGCATAAATCTCAGCCGGGTCCCTGCCGGTTCTGGCGCAGATTTCCGCCGCAAGGAGGTTCATGATGATACCGTCCTTGTCCGTGGCCCAGGCCGTCCCGTCTGTTCTCAGAAAAGAAGCGCCGGCGCTCTCCTCTCCACCGAAGCCGAAAGTCCCGTCCAAAAGGCCGTCCACAAACCATTTGAACCCCACGGGCACCTCGATAAGCGGTCGTTTCAGAAAACCCGCAACCCGGTCGATCATGGCGGTTGAAACCAGCGTTTTTCCAACACCTGCGCCTGCCGGCCAGCCGGGCCGGTGCTGAAAAAGGTACCATATGGCCGCTGCAAGGTAGTGGTTGGGGTTCAGAAGCCCGGCCATCCGGGTGACAATGCCGTGCCGGTCGCCGTCCGGGTCATTGCCGAAAGCGATGTCGAATTTGTCTTTCAACGCAATCAGTCCCTGCATGGCATACTTCGAAGAGCAGTCCATGCGGATTTTCCCATCCTTGTCCACGCGCATGAAACCGAAAGCCGGGTCCACTCTCCGGTTGACGACCTCGATGGAAATGCCGTATCGCTCGCTAATAGGCTCCCAGTAGTGCACGGCGGCGCCCCCCATGGGGTCAACGCCGAGCTTGAGCCCGGCTGCGGCAATGGCATCCATGTCCACAACGCTTGCAAGGTCCCCGACATACGCCCCAATGAAATCGTATTCGCGGGTAGTATCCGCTTTCAGGGCCTTTTCAAAGGATATGCGGCGGACGGCGCCGGTGTCGCCGTTCAAAATTTCATTGGCACGCCTTGCGATGGCATCGGTCACGTCTGCCCCGGCCGGTCCGCCGTGGGGGGGGTTGTATTTAAACCCCCCATCCACCGGGGGATTGTGGGACGGGGTGATCACCACCCCGTCAGCAATGCCCTTGCCCGCCCCTTCAGACCGGCCCTGGTTCCAGGTCAGAATCGCGTGAGAAATCACCGGGGTCGGCGTATATCCCCTTCCCTTCTGGATCCGGACTTGAACACCGGCGGCGGCAAACACTTCGAGCGCCGTGGCCATTGCCGGCTCGGACAAGGCGTGGGTGTCCATTCCCAGAAAAAGCGGGCCGCCAATGTTGTTTGCGGAGCGGTATTCGCATATGGCTGCTGAAATCGCAACGATATGGTCTTCGTTGAAGCTGCCGTCCATCGATGTGCCCCTGTGGCCCGAGGTCCCGAAAGAGACCTGCTGGGCAGGATCTGCCGGGTCCGGCCGCCTGTTGTAGTATGACGCCACCAGCCTGGGGATGTTGGCGAGCATTTCAAACGGCGCCTGTTTGCCGGCAAGTTCATGTACTGTCATGATCAGCCTCCCGTTAACAGTGTCTCTGTTAATGTCTTTTTAAAATATTGACGGGGCAGGTAAGGCCCGGCCAATGATCGCTGCGACCCTGCAGATGGGTCAAACCAAAATAATAACCATGATCTTCAGATATTCGCAATGATAATGCGCACCAGGATTCACACAAACCGCGCTCTCCCATGCCATCGCTTAATTAAACCCGAACGTTTTACGTCTGCTGCAATTCTATGAATCCTAATGCTATTTGGTAACAAATAGCCGCATTGGCAGTTTCCGGTCGGCATTGGATAAAATTAAAGGCATTTTCATAATTTCATTATAAAAAAGACAAAATTACCCACCTACGCACATTCCTTACAAATTTTTCTAAAACACCGTTTATTTTAGTTGACACTGTACTATTTTAATGGGAGATTGTCAGCTTAGAAAAATTTTCCCCGACTCGATTTTCCATAACGGTAAACAGGCAGCGCGTTCCCGATCCGGGCCAATTACTTCCAACGATTCTATCTGAAAGCCTGTTTCAAGGCATCTGCATGCTGGAGAACGGCCGTATGACAATCGAATTTCCGCTTTCCAGGGTCATCCTCTTCGTTGCAGGGACATCTGCGGGCTACCTGGTCATGGCCCTGTCGGCAACCGTATATTTCTACAACCGCAAATACCATGTCAACAGGGTTTTTTCCATCTATGTCCTGCTGCTCTCGGCATGGATGATACTGGGCGGTTTCAATGTTTTCATTCCTTTATGGGAAACCCGCATCGCTCTTTTTCAAATGATGCTTTCCGCGTTTTCAGGCGCCCTCTTTTTCCTTTTCTCAAGAAGCCTCGCCGATACGAAAAAACCGTTTCGGCGATACGATGTGCTTTGGTTTCTTCCACCGCTTTTTATCGCCTTTCACAACGGCGTGGCGATTGCCGCACCGGAGATGCCGTATCTTTTCAGCCATTCTGTGTCCATTGTCGGGCTGAAGCTCTACCTGGAACCGGGCGCATTGTACTATATCCACTTTTTTACCGTTCTTGCCGGGCATGCTGCAGGCGGGGCTGTTGTTATAAGCGCGAGCCGGAGAGAAACCAACCGGCTCTACAAAAAAAGAAACAACATCCTGCTGCTGGCCTTGTTGACCGTATCAGTTGGCAGCTTTGCAACCTACCACATTTTTGTGCTGACAGGTCTGCCCGCCCCTGTCCTCCTGCTTCACCCTTTGCTGGCGGTCACCATGATCATTGCCGGCTATTCACTTCTGGCAACCAGGGCCTGGAAGCTCGAGCAGCTCCTGGAAATCATCAAAACAGATGAAAAGCTCCTCAGAAATCAGATCGATGAAATCAAGCAGATATCCTGCACTGACCCACTGACCCGGATCTACAACCGGAACATGCTCTACGACGAACTGGACAATGCCATATCACGGGCACTCCGGTACAATGAGCCGTTCAGCATCATTATTTTTGACATCGATTATTTCAAGGCCGTCAACGACCGCTATGGTCATTTAACCGGGGACGACGTCCTTGTCGAATTGACAGGCATCGTCAAGCCGCTGCTGCGGAAAAACGACCTGTTTGCCCGGTGGGGCGGGGAGGAATTTATCGTCCTCGCACCGCATACGACGCTCTGGGGCGCCAAGGATCTTGCAGAAAAAATACGAAAACGGATTTACAGGCACGCGTTTGCGACCATCGGGAGGCTGTCATGCAGCTTCGGCGTATGCCAGTTCGATACCACCTGCACACAGAAAGAACTGATCAAGCGTGCCGACAATGCCCTTTACAGGGCCAAAACCCAGGGCAGAAACCGAATATGCCTGCATATCGGCGAATCTGAATTCATGACCGCCGAAAACGATGAATGGGTCCCACCTGCGCACAATAAAAAAGCAAGCGCTTGAATCCTATCAGCGAGCAAACGATCCGTTTTCGATAAACCGGATGACAAGCTCAGCGGTTTCTTTTTTGTGGTGGATTTCATGATGGTTGTAGGGAAGGACCGCAAAATCGTCGAGTTCCGGATAATACACAGAGTGGACTTCCACCCGGCCGTCGTTTTCCTTTTTTAAAAGCTGGCCCAGAACAAGATTCCCCTTGTTGCCGGCAATAGCGCCGATTTTTGTTTCTTCGGGGTCATCAAGGCCCAGCGTTGAAATGCGCTCAGGCCGCAGCGAATCCAGGGTAGCAAAGGTTTCCACCAGCAGATCGGAAATATCCCCGGCCATCCCCGCAAGGGCGCTTCCCCTGTTTGGCGTTGCGATCAACACGGCGTGGCCGACCCTTCCACCCTGCTCATAATGAGACAGATAGTAGCGGATCACCAGGCCGCCCGTGCTGTGCCCGACCATGGCGACAGTCTGGTCGCGTGGCAGTTCGGATAAAACACCGTCCATTTCCAGGGCAAAATGCTTTGCCGCATCTTCGACATGGTCAAACGTCAGGGGCAGGTCGACCTTGACGGTCCTGTACCCGGCAGCCTCGAGCAAGTCCGAAAGGGTGCGCATATCCCTGCTGTCCCGGTTGTACCCGTGAACGAGCACGATGGTTTTGGGATTGCGGTCAATGGTGTGCTGCGGGTTATCCTGCGCTTTCTGAAAAGGGTTCTTGCAGGCACATAAAAAAATGAGCAGAGACAGGCCGATAGCCAGGATGCGCATACGAACACTCCAAGGTTTTTTTGCACCGCGTAAGCATCGCAACGCAGGCGAAAAGGAAAATAACCAATGCCGGGATACGGCGGCATGCCCGTCAGGATATGGATACGCCTTCCCCGGCGGCGGCGCCATCATACCCCTCACCGTCCATCCACTCAAGCTCGATCTCGAGCGATTTTTTAACACCG
This sequence comes from Desulfobacterales bacterium, assembly GCA_007127175.1. Taxonomy (GTDB): domain Bacteria; phylum Desulfobacterota; class Desulfobacteria; order Desulfobacterales; family Desulfosalsimonadaceae; genus B1SED10-16. The sequence goes on along the minus strand of SKZX01000062.1, from coordinate 5,002 downwards.
GACCGGCCGGTTTTGGTTTCTTCCTCGACTTTCAGTTCAAGGGTTATGCCGGCGGGAATTTTCAGGCGTACCTGCTCCTCGCCGCGGGACAGGACAATTTCGCCGGATTCAACCCTGTCGGCGATATGCCTCAGCATGGCAGCGGCCTCTGCGGCCGATTTGCGTTCTTCGCTCTTGAACAGTACTTTTTCCATTGTATGCAACTCCTTTCACCGCGGTCGTAAAGGCTGATGACGCGCCTGTTCACCGGACCCTTCCGCCTCGCCGCGATCCTCAACCTGCAGACTGCCTGCATTATTCAACTCATTGGTCAGGATGTCGTAATAATTTCTGATGCGCCTGACATACCGAACCGGTTCGGTTCCCCGTGCATAGCCATACCGGAGGTTTTCATAATACTGCGGCTGGGACAGAAGGGGCAGCACCTCGCGGAACTCAACCCACAGGTTCGGGTCTTTTCCCTTTTCACGGGCCAGCCGGCGCGCGTCATAAATATGCCCCATGCCAACGTTGTATGCCGCCATGGCGATCCATGTCCGGTCCGGCTCCCCCAATTCGTCCGGCAGGCGGCTGTGCAGATTGGCAAAATAACGCGCACCGCCAATTATGCTCTGGCGGATATCGATGCGATTGTCAATGCCCATCTGTCCTGCGGTCCGAAGTGTCAGCATCATCATGCCCCTGACGCCGGTCGGGCTGCGTGCAAGGGGATCCCAATGGGACTCCTGGTAGGCCATGGCCGCCAGAAGTTTCCAGTCGATCCCGTATTCTTTGCCCGCTTCCTCAAAAATATCCCTGTAATAAGGCAGTCTGTTCTGGATCCGCCTTTTGAAACGCGCTGTATCGACATAATCAAAAATTTCCACATGGGCGTAGTACCGCCCGTAAAGTATCGGTGCCAGTGATGCGTCAGCACTGGCAAACCATTCATGGATGCTTTTTTTAAGGTCTGGGGCGTCAGGCGGCATCGGCCATGCCAGATCTTCCGTTTCCGCGATGGGAAATGCCACCACCAGTTCGGGCATGTAGCGCCGGTTTAACGATACGATATTGGAATCCGCTACCGCGCAATCCACATGTCCCTGCCAGACCCGCTCAAGGACCTGTTCCGTGGAAAGGTCCATGGCCCGCCAGTCAAGCTCCGAATAGGTTGTCGACAGTTCTTTCAACCGGTCGACATAGCTGCTTGCAGCCGTGACCTCGATGCTTACCGATTCTATCTGTTCAATGGAGCGGGGTATCCTGCCCCCCCGCCTGCAGACGAGCTGCTGCTGCACCTGGAAATACGGTGGCCCGAAAAGAAACTCTGCCTGCCTGGCCTCGGTGCGGGTAAGGCCTGCCGCGACAAAATCGCCTTCGCCTGCCTTTAATGCCTGAAGTACATCCTCCACGGTGGTGCGGATTTCAAAACGGACATCAACGCCGAGATAATCCGCGTAAGCGGTCACCAAATCGTATTCATAGCCGGTTTCGCCATCAGGACCGTAATAGTAGGTCGTCGGTGCGTTGCGCGTCAGAACGATCAATTCGCCGCGTTCCAAAATCTCATCAAGAACGCCTGTTTTTTCTTCCTTCCTGGCGCATCCGCCGGGAAGGAGATAAAGCAGTAAAAGGCAGCACAGCACCGGTATCCAGTACCGATAAAACTTGCCGCCCGATGGATTTTGGTCGATTTTTTCCGGTAATAACCGCATGAAAAAACACCCCTTTAAAGCACCAGCACCGGGATTCCACAAAATAACGACAGCCGTTAGCCGTTTAACCTGCTGTCCAGGCGCATATAAACAATTATACTGTTTTTTGCCAAAACACGCAATAGGCAACATGTGCAGCGTTTGCAATACCAGCCATTGCAGATCCCCCCGGGAAGAGACTTCCAGTCTGTGCTCCGGTGTTTATGCAAATCCCCCGGGGGACAGACTTCCAGTCTGTCCCCCGGGTCGACACCAATATCCCTGAAAGACAGCCCCAACCCGGGAGACGGAATTGAATTCCGTCCCCTGGAGGCCCTGCAAAGCCGACCCCGATACCGACCCCGACCCCGACGCCGAAAAAGGCAAAACGAAAAACCGATGGAGATTTTTTGCATCTGTCACCGGTATTCCCCGGAGGGGATTCATCATACAGCCGGTGGCTTCAACCACCGGTGCAGGACCTGGCAAAACCGCAGCGTCCTGAAGGCTCGGCATTAAATTTGTGTCGTCCCTTCAGGACTCTATCAAATCTTTGGATGTATTCATTTCCGGTGGTTAAAACCACCGGCTATATTCTATCACCCCTTCCGGGGTGGGGGCACTTCAAGCATTCACATACCTTCCTGAAGCAAATTATTCATCCACCTTCAATCATTTGTTTCAATTACCGGCTATAGGATCTCACCCCTTCCGGGGTGGGGGCACTTCAAGCATTCACATACCTTCCTGAAGCAAATTATTCATCCACCTTCAACCATTTGTTTCAACCACCGGCATTGAAATACGGCTTTTTCGCCAATCATTTTTCGTGCAATTTATTCTCCCCCTGTGATATAGAGCATCAAATCAACTGCCACCATCATCTATGCCTGCGCACCGCGCAGATCCGAAAGGACGCTGAAATACGAACCCAACGGAAACCAGGGAGGTTTGAATGAAGGAAAAAACCAAAAAAAACGTCTATGATGCTTTTTTAGGTGAAGCAAAGGCTTACTTCAGGCTGCTGGCATTTGCAGAAAAAGCCGAGGAAGAAGATGTTCCCCAGGTTGCATTGCTGTTTCGGGCCATCGCAGAGGCGGAACGGGTTCACGCCACGTCGCACCTGAACCTGGTCAAGGACATCCTGGTAAAGGATACGGACACCAACCTGGAAAAATCTTTCAAAAAAGAAAAATCAATCAGCCAGAACGAATACCCGAACTTCATCAAAGACGCCGAGGAAGAGGGTGAAAAAGTTGCGGCCATCACCTTCTCCCATGCCCGGGATGCCGAGGCGCATCATGCCAAACTCTATGAACAGGCCATCTATCATCTCATTAAGGATGAAGTCACCGCTTACCACGTATGCCAGGTGTGCGGGTACGTCACGGAAAAGAAAATTCCGGACAAATGCCCCATATGCGGGGCGCCCCGGGAAAAATTCAAAACCATTGAATAACCGTCTTGATTACGGCATTGATTGCAGCTTTCCTTGACACCGGATTCCGTTTTTCATAAAAAAATGATGAACCCGTAAAAAGACCGTTTCAGAAGGCTTTGAATCACGCGCTTATGTTGGGCTTTTTGCGAAGCCGTCAAAACACACCGTTCGCATAATCGTATCCGTTGTTCGCTGGACGATGAACAATGTTTGGGAGAAAAAACCGATGCCCCCTGAAAACGTTTACAATGGTCGACCACCCGAAAAAGATAATCCGAGCATCATCAGCAGGCTGATCACCCCGGTTGGGGTAATCGTCCTTGTTCTGATCATCGCGCTTCTTGTCACAAGGCGTGGCGATGATGCGGATGAAACCCGGGACATGGCAAGGGAGGCGCGGACGATATCCGTTGACCTTGCACCGGTTATTGCAACGACACTGCAGGATGCCGTTCACGGTGTGGGTACGCTCAACCCCATCCAGACGGTTCAGGTGAAGCCTGAGGTCAACGGCAGGGTGGTCAGGGTCAATTTTGAGGAAGGCGGCTTCGTCAACAAGGGGCAGGTGCTTTTCGAAATCGAAGATGAAAAAATCACCAAGCATTATGAGGCCCGTAAATCCGCGGTGGAATCCGCCCGAATACGGCTTGCCAACCTTCAGCGCAACTACGACCGGATCTCGACCCTGCGGGACCGCAACCTGGTATCCGAGGACCAGTACGACAACGTCAAGACCGAGCTGGACGCGGTTACATCGGACATTGAAAGGCTGACGATCGAACTGGAACTGGCGGAAAGGGAGCTCAGGGACACATTGGTCCGGTCGCCCTTTGACGGGTATATCTCCCGCCAGCTGGTGGACCCCGGCACCTTTGTCACCATCGGCAACCCCCTTGCCATGGTATATGAAATCGACCCTCTCCAGGTTTCTTTTTTTGTTTCAGAGAAATACGCCGGCAGGGTTTCCAGGGGGCAAGCGGTGATGGTCACCGTGGCAGCCTTCCCGGACAGGCAGTTCAACGGCAGTGTGGACTTCATCAGCCCGGTCATCGATGAGGGCACCAGAAAATTCAGGGTAAGGGCCAATATCGACAACCCGGAAGGCCGCCTGATGCCCGGCGCGTTCGCTAGCGCAGAACTGGTTCTGGCATTGAGAGAAAACCGCCCGGTCATACCGGAACAGGCCCTTGTGGCGACACGCGAGGGCTACATCGTCTATATCGTCGACCCCTCCAGCAATACAGCCCGCAGCCGCGAGGTTCAAACCGGCCTCAGGGAACCCGGCCTTGTTGAGATCCTTGAAGGCGTATCCCCGGACGAACTGGTGGTGGTTTACGGACACATGCAGCTTGATGACGGCTATTCGGTGAACATACAACATACATGGAAACGCGACTGGGCGGCAGGTGAAGGCCCCCACGGATCGAATGTAAAGGGAGGTTGATCACGTGATCTGGAATTTTTGCATCCGCCGCCCCGTTTTCACCATCGTCATCTTCCTCGTTGTCCTGATTTTCGGGCTCTACGGGTATTTCAGCATGCCGGTGCAGGAAAACCCGGACGTGGAATTCCCCTATGTCAGCGTCACAACGATATTGCCCGGCGCCGCGCCTGAAATCATCGAACAGGAAATCATTGAACCGCTTGAAGCCGAGATCAACGCCATCGAGGGGCTGCGCGTGCTCATGTCCACCGCCATGGAGTCCACCGGTCAGATCGTTTGCGAATTCGAACTCTGGCGGAACCAGGACCTTGCCGCGCAGGACGTGCGGGATGCGGTTGAAAGGGCCAGGCGAAACCTGCCCGAGGATGCCGAGTCCCCCATCGTGCGCAAGCTGGACCTGGACGCGCAGCCCATCATGTGGATTGCCCTCATAGGCGATGAACG
>SKZX01000299.1 GCA_007127175.1 Desulfobacterales bacterium | reverse complement strand
CGTGATCTCAACGCGCTGCACAACGCGCAGTCCCAGTCGCCGCCGGAGGTTCTTTTCACCGACAATAACGGCGGGAATCCCCATATCCTGCATTTCAGCCACAAGATCCTTTTTCTTCTGCAGGGGCAGCGAGGGGGTCATGCGGTTTACGCCCCTGCCGACGATCTTGTAGCGCATGTCGCCCGCATGAAGGCCGGATGCAAGGGCGAGGCGGTTCAGCATTTCTTCGGAATCTTCAGGCAGTCGGGTGAACGGCAGGTACAGGACCACCCCGGGTGCGGATTCATCCCGGATACCGGCTTGGCCGTGCTGTTTTGGCGCTGTCATTGGATCACGAACCCGGCGCTTCGTTCTGGAAGGCCGCTATGGCCTCTTTTTTGGTGGAATAGATTTCGATGATCCGGTCGATACGGACCAGCTTAAGAAGCTGCACAACCTGCTCCTTGACCCCGAACATGTTCAAAGATCCCCCCTGGTTGTGAATCTTTCGAAGGCAGGATAAAATTGCCCCGATACCCGAGCTGTCGACAAAGTTGACCCGGCTCATGTTGAATGACACAAGGTCGCATTTGTCGAGTACCGGCGCGATAGCAGCCTTGAAGGTCATCACGTTGCCCGCATCCAGGGCGTCCATTGGCAATTCAATGACGGTAATGTCGTCTATGGTTTCCGTGTTGAATTTCATGATATTTCTGCTTGCATCGTGTGTTGGGTTGGTGTGAAACCGGGTGCGCCTTGTGTATTGTCGGAAAGCTTGCAGCCGATCCCCGAAGACGTTTTCCCGGATGCCTGGGAAGAAGCGAATGAAAAACAATATAACTGTTTTTTATTACAGAAATCTCAAAGGATAATCAAGCGGGTTTTTCCCCTGCCTTTAAACTTGCCCGCATTATGCGGCATATTCGATCAGGCAAAGGGTCAGGCATTGACGGCTGCAGCAAAGACAGCCGTCCCGGGAGGGAGGGGAAAAAGAAGCAGGGGCTGCGCCGGCCCTTTATTTTTTCGGTGTCATGGTGTGCACCACCACCTGTTTTTTTTCGCCGCCCATGGTAATTGATTTGCCGGCATGATCGATTTCGAAATAGTTGCCGGCTTCCGCCAGAAACCCGATCATGGAAATCTGCCGGATGTTGTGCGCAAGATATACCGTTCCCTCGGGTTGCACGGCGTTCCTTACCGTTTTGAGCAGCGGCTGGATATCCGGTTGCCGGTAAACCAGTTCGGCCCCGCAGACGATGTCGTATTTGCCGGGCAAGTCCGGATGGTTCCAGTCCAGCTTCCGGATGGAAACGGATGTCAGGCGGTTATTCTCGGCGTTTTTTCTCATGAGCGCCAGTGCATCTGCATTAAAATCGGTCAGCGTCACGGGGTGGCCGTAAGCCGCAAGAAAAAGCCCCACCACGCCCATGCCCGCGCCCAGTTCAAGCACGGTTTTGCCAGGGTCCAGCCCCTCATCGATAATGTGGGATGCCAATATCAGGGAGGCCTCCCACACCTTCACCCAATAGGGAAAAGACTTCAGTGCTTCGTTCCCTTTTTCTTCAAGGTCCCGTATAAAGGGCTCGATGTTTTCAACCGTCAGCAGTTCGAGCCGTTTGTCGCCGATGCGGATCGGGCTTGGCGTGAGTCGGAGATCGTCCGGCAGGAATATTTCGCTCATTTTATATCCTTCATATTTCAGCGGCTTCGAGCCTGCCCGTGTCGGCAAGGTCGATCAGCCCGTCATAGTCTGTCAGGCGGATTTTCCGCCCCTCCACTTCGATAAGCCCCTGGTCGCTCATTTTTCTCAGCATCCGGGACAGGGTTTCCGGGATGGTGCCCAGAAAACCGGCCAGCTGCCCCTTGGAAATGTTCAGGGTCACGTGCCGGGTGTTTTTCTGTTCCTCGGACAGCAATAGAAAATACCCCGCAAGCCTTGCAGGCACTTCCTTGAGCGACAGGTTTTCAACCTGAATGGTGAAATGGCGGAGGCGTTTGGAAAGGACGGCCAGCATGTTCAATGCAAGGTAGGGTTTTTCGCTGACCAGGTCCACGAATTTTTTCCTTGGGAAAAAGAGCACCGTGCTGTTTTTGACCGCCTCGGCGTTTGCGGGGAACACGCCGCCGGCAAAAACGGGGACCTCGCCAAAAGGCTCGCCGGGTCCGAACATGTGCAGGATCTGTTCCTTGCCGTTGGGGGACAGCTTATAGATTTTGACCATTCCGGCGGCGACCATGTAGAAACCGTCTGCCGGATCACCTTCGAAAAAAATCATCTCGCCGTTATTCATGGTTTTTTCGGCGGCAATGGCAAGGATATCATCCAGTTGCACTTCCGGCAACCCCCCAAAAAGGGTGGACTGGCTGAGCAGCGGGATGTATTGTTTCATATGAAAGGCTCCGTAAAAGGGGATTTTGGTATTCCGGCATTTTTATAACGGGATTTGATCTAAGTCAAGCCATTGCCTGAACAAAACAACTATATCAGATTCTATTATTAAGGACAATTCCGTTGGGTGGTGGATT
>SKZX01000080.1 GCA_007127175.1 Desulfobacterales bacterium | reverse complement strand
TGGGAGCATCGCACACGCATGATTAAAAAAAGCGCGGCCCCGGTCATCCTTCCGACCGTGGCCGCGCTTCAATTTTGCTGCTCAATACGCGTAAATATTTACAGGCCGGCTTTTTCCCGGATCTCATCGGCCTTGTTGGTTTTTTCCCACGTGAAGTCGGGCTCGTTCCTGCCGAAATGGCCGTATGCCGCCGTGCTCTTGTAAATCGGGCGCCTGAGTTCAAGGTATTCGATTAGGCCGGCCGGGCGCAGGTCAAAGACATCGCGAACGATTTTTACGGCCTTGTCCTCGTCGATTTTTCCGGTGCCCTGGAAATTGACGTTCACAGATACCGGCTGGGCGATGCCGATGGCGTAGGCCACCTGAACCTCGCATTTGTCAGCAAGACCTGCAGCCACCAGGTTTTTTGCGATATGGCGCCCCATGTAGGATGCGCTCCGGTCGACCTTGGAGGGGTCTTTTCCGGAAAAACACCCGCCGCCATGGCGTCCCTGGCCGCCATACGTGTCCACGATAATCTTCCGGCCGGTCAGCCCGCAGTCGCCCATGGGACCGCCAACCACGAATTTCCCGGTGGGATTGATGAAGTATTTGGTCGAATCTGAGAGCATCTCCTGCGGCAGCACTTTCTTGATGATTTCTTCGATAATGGCTTCCTTCAGGTCATCGTATGCAATGTCCGGGGTGTGCTGCGTCGAGACCACAACGGTGTCTATCCGTTTGGGGACGCCGTTTTCGTATTCGACCGTCACCTGTGATTTGCCGTCCGGCCGCAGGAAATTCAATTCCTTGTTTTTCCTCGCCTCGGCAAGCCGCTTGGTCAGCTTATGGGCGTAGAGGATCGGCATGGGCATCAGCTCAGGCGTTTCGTTGCACGCATACCCGAACATGAGCCCCTGGTCGCCCGCACCCTGCTCCTTGTCAATGCCGGTCCCCTCGTCCACGCCCTGGGCGATATCGGGGGACTGCTTGTCCAGGCTGGTAAGCACCGAGCAGGTTGCGTAATCAAAGCCCATATCCGACGACGTGTACCCGATTTCCTTTATTGCCTGCCGTGCCACTTCCGTATAATCGACCGTGGCCGTCGTGGTGATTTCCCCTGCAATAAAAGTGAGGCCCGTGTTCACGAGGGTTTCACAGGCAACGCGGCACCGGTTGTCCTGGGCCATGATGGCATCGAGTATGGAATCTGATATTTTATCCGCCACCTTGTCCGGATGACCTTCGGTCACGGATTCGGATGTGAAAAGAAAGTTTTTTAGTGATGACATGAGTGACTCCTTTGTTGATGTTTTTGTTTTTGGACCCATTGCAACCCGCTGCGAAAGCCGTCTCCCGCGACGCCGGGAAAGCCGCTTTGCTATAGCGTTTCAGAACCCGGCGGAAACAGCATGAGATTGTCGATGAGCCGGGTCGATCCCACTTTAACGGCCAGGGCCATCACGACCGGCTGGTCAACAGCGGCAACATCCGCCAACGTGTCGGGATGACAGATGGCAATGTAGTCTATTACGGTATCCGCCTCGGCATTTATGGCGGCCTCGCAGGTTTTGATAATTTTTTGCGGGTCTTTCTCTCCTGCCGCCGCCATTTGTTTTGCATCGGCAAGGCAGCGATACAATACAAGGGCTGATTTTCTATGTGTTTCCGACAGAAACGCATTGCGGGAACTCATGGCCAGGCCGTCCGGCTCCCTGATGGTGGCAGCGCCGATAATTTCGACGTCGAAATTCAGATCTTTCACCATTTTCCGGATGACGGCCAGCTGCTGGAAGTCTTTTTCCCCGAAAATGGCGAAATGGGGTTTCACGATATTGAAAAGCTTGGCAACGATCGTTGTGACCCCCCTGAAATGGCCGGGCCGGGAAAGGCCGCAGAGGTGCTCCGGCAATGCCGTCTGGCTCACGTAGGTCTCGAATCCTGCCGGGTACAGGTCCTTTTCGCCGGGGGTGAAAAGAATGTCCACCCCTGCTTCTTCGGCGAGGGCCGTGTCCCGTATAAGATCCCTGGGGTACCTGGACAGGTCTTCATTCGGGCCGAACTGGGTCGGATTTACGAATATGCTTGCGACAAGGTGGTCGGCAAGATTATGGCCATGCACCATCAGGGACAAGTGTCCCCTGTGCAGGTATCCCATGGTCGGCACAAACGCGATGGTTTTTCCTGATTTCCGGATTTGTTCCGCCCGGTACTGCATATCGTCGATGGAGGATATGGTTTTGATTTTATGCTCCTGCTGTCGCTTTTCTTCAAAAACGGATGTCTGCCGTTACCGGTCCAGCCGGTTCATGACCTGGCCGGTGACCACTTTTGGATAGTAGAAGGTTGTTTTGCGGGGCATGGTGTAGCCTGCCTCGGCAATCTGACGGACCTGGTCGTTGCTGGGCGGATTGAGTATGAATGCGACATCGTTTTCCTCTTTTTGTACGGATGTTACCGCATCGTCAATCCTGCTTGTATAATGGATAAGCGACTCGTCATCCAGGTTCTTCTGGTCAAGGCCCATCAG
>SKZX01000089.1 GCA_007127175.1 Desulfobacterales bacterium | reverse complement strand
AGGTATATGCACATGACGCGGCAGCCGGGTGTTTTCAGAAAAAGCCGGCCCGTGCCGTAGGGAAAATCCATGGTGTTCACCCGGCCGTTGCGCGACCGGGTGCCCTCGGGAAAAATCATCAGGTTGCCGCCGCCGGTAAGTATCCAGGCGCATTTGTGGAGGATGGCGCTGACGCCGTCCCGGTCCCCGCCCCGCTCTATCGGGATGCATTTCGTTAGATAGAACATCATGCGCACCAGCCTGTTCCGGCTGAAATTCATGTATTCCGGCACATTCCAGGGCATGCGGCTGAACCTGGCAAGATAATGGGTAACCGGCATCATGGCGTAGAGCAGGATCACCGAGTCGATGAGGGTCAGGTGGTTGGCGCAGACCAGCCACGGGCCGGGGTGACGCGTCAGTAAGCGAGCGACCTTTTTTCGGATATGGTCAATATCTCTTACGCGGTAGCCGATAATCCGGATGGCAAGCAGAATCAGCGGAGCGGCGATGAAGATGGCCAGCCGCCCCGCCATGTATTGAATATATAAGGATCTTTTTTCGCTTTGTTTCATGCTACGGTGTTACGCGCAGTTTTCCTTCGATAATGCCCACGGCATCCCCGATGGTCTTGATTTTGTCGGCATCATCGTCTTCGATTTCAATGTCAAAGGTGTCTTCGACTTTTATGATGATGTCCACCAGGCGGGCTGAGTTGACTTTCAAGTCACCGATAATGGCGGTATCCATGGCAGCGGCTTCCAGCTTTTCCTTTTCTTTTACGTACTCTTCGATCAGTTCAACGAATTTTTCAAAAATTTCCTGCGTTTTCATATGTATTTCTCCTGTTTTTTGATGATCAGACAACTGTTCACATCGCCGAACCCGAAACTGGCCTTGGCGATGGTTTTGATTCCCGGTACATCCAGCCGCTCGCGGACAACCCGCTTTTCAAAGGGCTGAATATCCGGATGAATGTCCTCGCAATTGATGGACGGATGAAGAAATTCCCCCTGCAGTTCAAGGACGGCGGCAATGGTCTCGATGGCGCCGGCCGCACCCAGGCAGTGGCCGATCATGGATTTTGTGGAATTGATGAAGGGGAAGTTCTCCGGCCCCCTTTCCAGGGCGGTCGACCAGCTCTTGACTTCATAAGGATCAGCGTAGGTCGCGGTGAGATGCCCGTTGATGGCGTCGATTTCGTCCGGGTGGATGCCGGCGTCTGCCAAGGCCCCCTGGATGCAGCGAACCACACCTTCGGGGTTGGGTGCGGTCATGGACCCGCCCTGGCGCTGGCCGCCGCAGTTGACCATTCCCCCGGCAATTTCACCGTATATGCGTGCGCCGCGTGCAAGGGCTGTTTCCATGTCCTCCAGCACCAGGCAGCCCGCGCCCGCGCCGGGCACAAACCCGCACGCCGATGCGCTCATGGGGCGGGAGCCTTTTTCCGGCTGGTCGTTGAATTTGCGCGCCAGCACGATGCGCATGGAATCAAAGCCGCCCCATATATACGGGGATGGGCCTTCTGCGCCGCCGGCAATCATTCGCTTTGCGAGCCCGGACCGAATCCGGTGCGCTGCGTCGATGATCGCTTCGGTCCCGGTGCTGCAGGCCGATGAATTTGACGTTACCTGGTTGCCAAGGCCCAGGATGCCGGCCACGTAGGCGCTGACGCCGCTGCCCATGACCCGTTCAACGATGGTGGAGCCCAGCCGCTTGACTTTTTTTTCATTGATGAAGGGCACCACCCGGGAGGCGATGGTTTCCATGCCGCAGATGCCGCATCCGTAGATGGTCCCGGTGTTCCAGTCGGCCGGGGCGTCATCGCCCGGGATATCAAGGCCGGCATTCTGCCATGCTTCAATGGCCGCGATCACGCCGTAGCCGATATTGTCATTGAGCAGTTCATCGCTGACATACGCCTTGTGGCCGTTTTCCCGGATTTCGGGGACCGCCGCGATCCGGCACCCGAAGTTGAGGTCTTCGAGCCTTTCCATGTACCGGATGCCCGAACGCCCGTTTTCGATGGCCCGGCAAAAATTATCAAGGCCCGTTCCGTTGGGGCTGACAACCCCCATCCCGGTGATGGCGACTCGTTTATTGTTCATTTGCTTTACTCCTGGATTCATTTAATAAGGACAATTTCGACTGGCTGTCACCGGGCATTACCCTTGCAACTGCAGGAGAACGCTGATATCTCCATGGCTCGCTTGAACACGCCCTGTGATAAACGGCCAAGAACACAGGGCGCTTGTCCACGCTTCGCCAGGATCTATCAGCAACCCCCTGCAATTGTTGCTGCGGGCAATACCCGGTGCCAACCAGTCGAAATTGATCATTTATATAAGGTCCGCGATATTCCGTCATTTTCACACAAAGGCATGATGATGAAATCGTTTGATCGACGTGGTAATCTTTTTCATACACGAAAGCATACATGGCACGTGTTGAGCGAAAGGACTGTTGCGGTGCAATAGGTGAAACTTTTTAACATCGCCATCATGATTTGACTTTATTTTTGCCGCATTGTGCCGT
>SKZX01000402.1 GCA_007127175.1 Desulfobacterales bacterium | reverse complement strand
GCATCATGGCCGAAGCCGAGGCCATTATCCGAAAACGCCTGGCAGGCCTGCTGGCCTGAGCCCGGGGATGCGGGGATGCGGATGCGGGATGCGGGATGCGGGATGCGTGCGGCTTGCCTGTGCGGGTGCGAAACATGCACACGGCCATCCCGCAACGACTGAACTGGAGAAACGGAGCAACTGAGAAGTAGCTGAGGGTGAACCGATGACGACAAAAACCGTACGAACCATCTGCTTTGAATGCCACTCGCGATGCGGCGTTCTGCTCGACGTCGAAAACGGAAAAGTAACGGGTATCCGGGGCGACAAGACCCATCCCCACAGCCACGGCTATATCTGCCCCAAGGGGAATGCCTGCATGGAGATCATGTACCACCCGGAGCGGATCACCCAACCGCTGGTCAAGGTGGGCGGAAAGGACTCGGAGCGTTTCGAGGCGGCCTCCTGGGACAAGGCACTCAACATCGTTTCCGAAAACCTGCTGGCCGCAAAGGAAAAATACGGACCGGAGTCGGTGGTTTTCGGGTCCGGCACCACCCGGGGGATGGCCCCCTACCTCAACCGGTTTCTCAACCGGTTCGGGTCGCCTACCTTCATGGCCCCCTCCAACATGAGCGGCGGTCCCATCGCCATCGGTGCGTTGGTCACGTGCGGCTTTGGCCTGGTTGACCCGGACTACGCCGAAAGCCGGTGCATACTGCTCTGGGCGCACAATCCGGAAAATTCCTGGCCGGGCCTCTACATGCACGATATCAACACGGGCCTGAAAAAGGGGGCCAAACTCATCGTCGTCGATCCCCGGCGCACCCGGCTGGCAAAGAAGGCCGACCACTGGCTTCAGGTCCGGCCCGGGACGGATACGGCCCTGGTCCTGTGCTTTATCAACGTGCTGATTCAAAAGGGGCTCTACGACAAGGCCTTCGTTGAAAAGTGGTGTTCCGGGTTTGACCAGCTCGCTAAACATGCAGCCCAATACACGCCGGACACAACATCGAAGATCACCTGGGTTCCCGCTGCCGACATCGAGGCGGCGGCCGAGTGTTTCGCGACGAACGGGCCGGCAGCCATCGGCCCGGGAATGGGCGGTGTCTGCCAGCAGAACGACGCTTTTGACCTCTGCCGCGGGCTGACCATTCTCTCGGCCATCACGGGCAACCTGGCCGTGCCCGGCGGCAATCTTCAGTGCCAGTCGCCCACCCGGAAAAGGTCCTGCTATGGATCGGATTTTGATTCGTATTTAAACCTCCCCAAGGAGCAGGCAAAAAAGAAACTGGGGATAGACCGGTTCCCGATCCTCGAGTTTATTCCGATTCCCTCACCGCCCCAGGCGGTGTGGCCGGCCATCGAGGCGGGCAAGCCGTACCCGGTCCGAGCGGTGGGGCTTTTCGCCAACAATTCCGTGTGCGCCTACCCGAACTCCCTTCGGGTTCGCAACGCGCTCCGGTCGCTCGATTTTCTCCTGGCAGTTGATTATTTTCACACGCCGACCACCGCGCTGGCCGATGTCATCCTGCCGCCGGCGCACTGGGCCGAGCGGGACGACGTGGAAGATCTGCTCATGAAAAACCATGTCATCGCCCAGCCGAAGGCTGTCGAACCCGTTGGGGACTGCCGGGACGAAAAGCAGATGCTGATCGATCTGGCAGTGAAAATGGGAATGGACGATTACTGGAAGTCCGTCGAAGAAATCCTCGATTACCGCCTGGAACCCTTGGGCGTCACGTGGGCGCAATTCAAGGTAAAACAGCGGCACTTCAACCCCATCAAGCATCGTATGTACGAGGAAAAGGGGAGATTCCGGACGCCTTCGGGCAAGGTGGAACTGTATGCAGAGTTCCTCAAGGGGATCAATATCCAGCCGCTGCCCGAATACCGGGAGCCCGCTGAAAGCCCGGTCTCCAGCCCGGAACTGGCCAGAGACTTTCCGCTGGTGCTCACCACGGGCGGCCGGCTCCTTGGCTATTATCATTCCTCCCACCGGAATATTGCCTCGCTTAAAAAGCGCGCCCCCGACCCGGAGCTCCAGATTCACCCGGAGACCGCGGCGAAGCTGGGCGTTGAAAACGGGGAATGGGTATACCTGGCAACCCCCCGGGGGAAAGTCGAGATCAAGGCCCTTTTCGACGAAAACATCCACCCGGACGTGGTCCATTCCCATCACGGGTTCTGGTACGGCGTGAAAGACGGGTGGAAGCGGATCAACATCAACATGGTCACCGACGATGAAAACATGTGCCCCGTAACCGCCTCGGTGCCCATCAAGTCCCTTCTGTGCAGGGTGGAAAAGATGGCGTAGGGGGGCGCCCCGTGCACGACATTGATATGCATCGTCCCTTCAGGACGCCGGGGTTTTATAATCCCATGTTTCCGGTGGTTGAAACCACCGGCTATATTATGTATCCCCTCCGGGGATGACCGGTTTAATCTGCGATAATACATCTCCAGGAGCATGCCCCTCCGGGGATGACCGGTTTAATCTGCGATAATACATCTCCAGGAGCATGCCCCTCCGGGGATG
>SKZX01000403.1 GCA_007127175.1 Desulfobacterales bacterium | reverse complement strand
GAACGGTCATAGGTCGCCTCCGCATCCGCCGGAAAAACGCAAGCGGGCAGCTGCCGGCTTTTCAGGTGATATTGAAGGCATTCGCAGCAGTTGCCCTTCCTGGAGCAGGGTTCATAGGTACAGTTGCAGTTTGCCAGGTTCTTTTCCTTTATGCAGTCCATTATCATCTCCCTTATTTTTGAATTGCCTTGTTACTGTAAACACAGAAGATAACACAGGCACTGCTTACCGATCAATACCCGGATTTGTACCAGGCCGCCTCTCCAAACCGGTTTCCGCGATATTGATATGCAGCGGCCGCCGGTCATCGTGGGCCAGGTAGGTTGTGGTGGTCGGGAAGGCAAACTCGATGCCTTCGGCCTCAAACCGTTCCATGATCTTCAGGTTGATCTGCTCGGTCATGCGGGCATACGCCCAGAAGTCATTGGGGTGAAACCAGTAGAGCATCAGGATGTTCAGTGATGCGTCATTGAATTCATTGAAAAATACCCGGGGCGGAAAGTCCGGGTGCATGCCTTCATGATTGTCAAGGACTTCCTTGAGGATCTCCACCGCCTTTTTCACTTTTTCCACCGGCGTGTCATAGGTGATGGTGATATTGGCCAGGCGGCGGATATGCGGGCGCAGGCCGATGTTTTCGATTTTGGCGTTGGCCATTTTTTCGTTGGGTACCGTCACCAGGTGTCCGGCAAGCGTCCGCACCCGGGTGGACCTGAAGCCGATATCCTCCACCACCCCGTCGGTGTCCTCCACCACCACCCGCTCACCGATGCTGAACGGCTTATCCATCATGATCATGACACTGCCGAAAAGGTTCTTGAGCGTGTCCTGTGCTGCCAGGGCAATGGCCAGACCGCCAATGCCCAGCCCTGCAAGAAGTGCGCTGAGCGGTTGGCCCGACACCGCCCGTATTACATATACCGTGCCGATGACAATCACCGTAAAGCGCGCCAGGAAGCGCATCAATTGAACGAAATTCTGATCGAGAAGGTTATCGTCCCTTGACACCAGGCGCTTCAGTTCGTAATCCATTACGGCAATCAACTTGTAGACGAAAAGAAAAAGCGCAAGGGTGGCAAAAACGCCGATGGCCGTGTCGGAAACCTGCTCCCCGGTATCTGACATGTGAAAAATTTCCTTCACCGCATAAATGATCACGGTGAGCAGCAGCAGGCGCACCGGCCAGATCGCCGAACCCAAGATCAGCCGCAGCCGGATGTTTTCACTGGAGTCCTTGAGATGGGCACTCAGGTGCAGCAGAAATCTGCTGATAACCTGGTTGACAATGTAGATTAACACCATGACGCCGAATATCAGGACATACCGCCACCATGCATAGGCGATCAGCCATTCGGGCATTATTTCCTGGTGGGCATAAATATAGGCAATTGCCACCCCTGCCAGGACGGCGATGCGAAGAGAATACGTGAACCACGAAAAAGCCTTTTCCGGCATGGCCACCCGCAGGTCTTCGGGCATCTCCCCCTTGGCCCGGTCCAGCACGGAAACGACCTTGAGGGCGGCAATAATGGCGGCAACGGCGATGAGCAGTCCTTCCACCGCGTCAAAGGCCATTTCCATTTCAACCGGAAACTGGAGTGGGATGCGGGCCACCTTGATCAGAACGGCGAACAGGATGAGCCGCAGCGGAACGGAGATCTCCGCAATTTTAATCCACCTGTCGATGGCTTTTTTCTCGTGAATCCGCTGCCGGATCAACCGGACGATCCATTCCATCAAAAACAGCCCGCCGCCAAGCATGACCACGGCCACCGCCACCCGCATGTCCGTGTTCAATTCGGCCAGTCGGTGAAGATACGCAAACGTCTCCCCGAAAAAGTCCATGATCCCGTTCATAGCCGCAACCTTTTTAATTGCTCATCCATTTTCATAAAAACATATCTCTGAATTGTCTTTGGACATATGTCTTCGTTTTAATAATCGAAATCGGGACCGCCATCAAAAAATCAATGTGACACTTTAACCCGATAATAATGAATCAGGCGGGACCTATGATATTGCAAAATCCGATTTCGATTTCGATTTCGAAGCAGCCAAATCCCAGAAAGCGGGCCTTGAACCGAAATCCAGATTATTCGACAGGTTCTAAAACCATTTTTTATGTTTAAACCATGCCACCATGCCAAAGCCCACGATAATGAAAACGGACCAAACCGCCGGGTATGCGTAGCGCCATTCCAACTCCGGCATGAATTCGAAATTCATGCCGTACACACCGGCTAAAAACGTCAAGGGGATGAATATGGTGGCAATAACGGTCAGCACCTTCATCACTTCGCTCATCCGGTTGTTTACGCTGGAAAGGTAGATATCCAGAACACTTGCCAGCACTTCCCTGAACGTCTCCACCGTTTCCACCACCTGTATGGTATGATCATAGACGTCTCTCAGGTAGAGCTGGGTTTCCTGACGGATCAGGCCGGACTCGCTTCTTAGAAGCGCTGCAGAGATTTCCCTGACCGGCCATACGGATTTACGGATATGGATAACCTGCCGCTTCAGATTGTGGACCGCTTCGAGTATAGTGGGCTCAGGATTAACGAGCACGGCATCCTGGAACGCCTCGACGCTTTCACCGAGTTCTTCGAGCACCCAGAAATAATGATCCACGATCATATCCATCAGGGCGTAGGCCAGGTAATCGGATGCGGACTTGCGAATACGCCCTTTGCCCTTGCGGATGCGCTCCCGCACCGGCCCGAAAACATCCCCTTCATGCTCCTGAAGGGAAATGACCAGGCCTTCCCGGATAACCAGGCAGACATGCTCGTGCTCGATCAGGAGGGAATCCGTCCGGTAATCGATCATTTTGAGCACAATAAACAGGTATTCGTCATAATCGTCGATTTTGGGGCGCCCGGCGGTGTTGAGCACATCCTCGAGCAACAGCGGGTGAAGGTGAAACATGCTCCCGAGCCGGCTGATAATGTCGGGATTGTGAATCCCTGAAATATCGATCCACGTGACCGAATCCCTGCTGATATACGGTTCGCAGTCATCCAGAGAGACACCGGTTTTCTCAACCATTTCATCTGCATTATAATCGATCAGCGTTATGGAGACCGGTTCGTGGGGAGCCTTGTCGCCGGTGTATACCAGGGAACCCGGCGACATGCCGTACTTTTTCGAAATTTTTTCCTGCTGCGCCATCTGCTGTATTGTCCATGAAGGTTAAAAGCCATACACCGCCACAATGATGATGCCCATGTCATTTGAAAACATAGGCATAATAACATGGCGGATGCAAATTAGACGGGTATTCATGGTTTAAACCCGAACATGAAACCGATAACCTGCTTAGGCGTGTACCGTTTTCCGGCGTCGGCGTCGGGGTCTGCATCGGGGTCGGCCTTTGAGCGCTGATCCTTCCCCTTCACGCCTTACCTTTCAACCTCAAAACAATGCATTCTTCCGGGGTTTTGACTTTGGCCCGGGAGACAGACTGGAAGTCTGTCCCCTGGGGGGTGTGCAGGCTTCGGCCCGGGAGGCAGAATTGAATTCCGTTTCCTTGGGTGCCTTGTAAATTCGACCCCGATACCGACCCCGACCCCGGAAAAGGGAAAAACCAGGCGGAAGCCTTTACCGCAGAAACATCGTACATGCCAGAACCGCGAACATGACGCCTGCCACATCGGCGGTCAATGCAGCGGCCAGGGTATGCCTGACCCTGCGGACCGAAACCGCGCCGAAATAGACTGCGAGAACGTAAAACGTGGTTTCGGTCGACCCCTGGAGCGTGCTGACGAGATACCCGGTATAGCTGTCCGGGCCGATAAGGGGGTCATTGATGATCGAAGCCAGCACACCGTAGGCGCCCGAACCGGACAGGGGACGCAGAAGCGCCATGGGCAGCGCTTCTGCAGGCAGGCCGACCAAAGACGTCCAGCGGCCCAGGGTACCCACCATGGCCCCCAGGGCGCCGCTCGCCCGGAACATTCCCACGGCCACCAGGATCGCCACAAGGTAAGGAATGATGCGCACGGCCACCTGGAACCCTTCCTTCGCCCCCTCCACAAAAACCTCGTAGACCCGCACGCCCTTTGCCAGGCCGAACGCCAGAAAGCCCATGACCAAAGACGGGATGATCCACGGGGCGACGATATCGCCGTAAACGATCATGAGCGGAATCATCGCTGCCAGCATTACCAGCGCCGTCAAGGATACCCACCCGGGATAAGCGGAACCGGCATCGTCATATAATTGCTGGGTTTCAATATCCCCGGCAGCGCCTTCCGGATCCTGCCCTACTGCCGCCGATGATTGCGCCGGGGGATTGGGGCTGGAGAACCGCTGATAGAGCTTGGCCGCCGTGATGCCGACAATGGTGGAGCCCATGGTGGCAAAAAGCGTCGTTGGAAGGATGCCTGCAGGGTCTGCTGAACCAGCCGCGGCCCGCAGCGCGATCACCCCTGTTGGCAGAAGGGTGAGACTCGACGTGTTGATGGCAAGAAACAGCGCCATGGCATTGGTGGCGGTCCCCCTTTCCGAGTTGAGTCGGTCAAGCTCCTGCATGGCCCGTATGCCGAAAGGCGTGGCCGCGTTTCCCAGGCCAAGGGCGTTAGCGGACATGTTCAGGATCATGGCCCCCATTGCCGGATGCTCCGGCGGGACATCCGGAAAAAGCCTGACCATCAGGGGACGGATCAACCGCGATAAAACCGTCAGCAAGCCCCCGGCTTCAGCGATTTTCATCAACCCGAGAAACAGGGTCATCACCCCGATCAGGCCGATGGCCAGCTCGACGGCCCCGCCAGCGGAATCAATCACGGCCCGGGACAACCCTTCAACGGGGGTCGTCCCGTCAGGCGCAACATCGCCTGTCAACTGGTGAAAAGCGGCAAAGACAAACGCGATTGCAACGATTGCAAAAAAAATGACGTTCATGGTATATTCAGTGCCTATTCAAACAGTTTGAGATTGCGCCAACCGCCCTGGGCATAACTTCTCAACCCGGCCGGACCCCCTTTATCCGGCATACTGTCCTTTTGTCCATGCGCAAGGCACGCCCCTTCGATCTCTTTCAGCGCCTGGCCGGCATAGGTTATTTCGAGGCCGTTTCCGGCAACCGGACGGGCATCCGCGAGGGGCCGGATAAAAAGGTCGGTTTCCTGCCGCGTCACAACCGGAAACCCGTAATGCCGATTGATGTATTTCATTGGCTTGCCGGACTGAATCCGTTCCTCTGCAAAGGATGCGTGCCGGTCAATACGCGATTGGATCACCCGGTTTGAAAAACCGATGACCCCGTCCATGGCGCCCGCCTCATCCGGGATGAGGCCTGCGAAATCCGCTTCAATCTCAAAGCTGATGCTGCTGCGGCCGGCGGTCATGGCGGCAAGGGCCGTCGTCCCGATGCCGGAAAAAGGGTCGAGCACGGTGTCACCGGCAACGGAATACATGCTGATGAGCCGGTAGGGCAACTCAAAGGGAAAGGCCCCGCTGCGATTTCGCACCCGGCTGGTTGAGAGCGCCTGGCGCGTGCCTTTCAGATCATACCATATATCAGAATACCACTGGTTCCGCTCTTCCCAGAAAATGGCGCTTTCCCGCCGGGCCTGGCGCTCGCCGCCCGTCTCAAAATCCCGTTTGCTTCCCTTTCTGAAAATCAGTATGTATTCATGCTCCAGGGTGACATATGCCCCCGCCGGAAGCATGCCCGAACCCATGAACTTGTTGGGCGCATTGGTCTGCTTGCGCCAGAGGATGGCGGGAAGCGGCGTGAGCCCCCGTTTGACCATAGCGCTGATGATGCGGGAATGATTGGGAAAAAGCCCGAAATCGTCGCCTGTCTTGCGAACCGCGTCCCCGATATTGATGCAGGCGAACCGGCCGGGCTTCATCACCCGGCAGACCTCGTCCCAGACACTGTCGAGCAGGGCGTGCATGCGTTCAAAGGCTGTCCAACCGCCGCCGCGGGTCAGTGCCCCAAAAACGCCGCTGTCCTGCCGGATAAAGCAGTCATCCCACATTTCGATCATGGGATAGGGCGGCGAGGTGACCACCAGGTCGACGCTGTTGTCTTTCAGCGGCGCCATATCCGCGGCGTTCCGGATGTGTTTGAAATGAGTGCTGATCATGCAGGCTTACTCCGGACCGAAAACAGAACATGGCCGTGTGGTTTGCCCGGCCGCGTCAGGCGGTCAACCGGCTTGCGACGGGTTTGCCGCTCACATGCCCACGGCGCGCTTGACAATGGATACGATCTCATCCGGGTCGTCGGTCATGTGTATGATGTCCAGGTCTTCGGGTGATATCATTTTGTTTTCAAGCAGCTGCTGCCTGATCCACTCCATCAGCCCGGACCAGTAGCCGGTGCCGAAAAGAATGACCGGAAGCGGTTTGATTCGGTCGGTCTGAATAAGGGTGACCGCTTCGAACAGTTCATCCAGGGTGCCGAATCCGCCCGGCATGATCACGTATGCAGAGGCATACTTGACAAACATCACCTTGCGGACAAAAAAATAGTCGAATTCTATCTTGATGTCGGCATAGGGGTTGGGCTCCTGCTCGTGGGGTAAAACGATATTCAGACCCACGGACCTGCCGTTTTTACCGGCAGCCCCCCTGTTGGCAGCCTCCATGATGCCGCCCCCGCCCCCGGTAATGACGCCGAACCCGTTGTCAGCCAGCCTTCCCGCGAGGTCAACGGCCGCTTTGTAATACGGGTTGTCCTCCGTGATGCGGGCGGAACCGAAAATACTGACCGCAGGCCCGAGATCATGCAGCTTCTCGACGCCTTCCACGAACTCGCCGAGAATTTTAAACAAACGCCATGATTCACTCAAACGGATATCTTCCACCACGTACTGTTTTTCCATCGGGTTATTTTCCTGGTTTTTGATTGGTTTCTTTTGGATCGGGGCCGCTTTCCGTAAATTCGTATACCATGAATGCTTGCTTATTAAAATGATCAATTTCAATTATGGCGCAAGGCATCAACCGGGTTCATATTGGCGGCCTTCAGGGCCGGATACATGCCGGCGCCGAGGCCGGCACCGATGGACATGAAGATGGCCAGCAGCACCGGCCAGGCGCTGATCGAAATCGGCCACGCTATGAAAAAACCAAGGACCAGGGCAGCGCCCGATCCGAGAGCGACGCCGGCAGCCCCGCCCATTGCCGTCAAAAGGATCGCTTCCCCTAAAAACTGGACGGCAATATGCTGCCTTTTTGCCCCGATCGCCCTTCGTATGCCGATTTCCCGGGTTCTCTCCGATACATTGGCCAGCATGATGTTCATGACCCCGATGCCGCCCACCAAAAGCGATATACCGGCAATACTGCCTAAGACGATATTGAACAGGCGCTGGGTGTGCCTTGCCTGGGCCAGCAGTTCCTTGGGGACAACCAACTCAAAATTCTCCACACCACCCCTGTTCCATGAGAGCACGCGGCGAACAGCAGCGGAAGCCGGGCCTATGGAAAGGGAATCGGACATTTTAATCACGATTTCGGAAAGGGACGGGTCTTCATCAGAAAGAGCAAAGGCCCCCTCTGTTTCATGCAGCGGTATAAACGCCGCATTGTCGAAGTCACGAAGGACTAAAGGCATTGCCTCATTATCAGCATGGCCCCGATAAAGCAGCACACCCACCACGCGGTATGGGCCCCCATCTATATGGACGATTGAACCCAACCCGCCACCCGGGGATTCGACGCGATCAGCCAGTTCCGCCCCCAGCACGCACACCTGATGCCTGTTTCGAACATCAATACCCGAAATAAAGCGGCCTTCAGCGAGCCTCAGCCCCCGGGCGGCGAAATAATCATGGTTGACTTCCAGCACGTGGATAACATCCGATTCCCCCAGTTCCGGAAGAACGGCTGTGAACTCCCTGGCAAAGGCGATGCGCTCAACACCGGGGATCTGTTTGATGGCCCTGATGTCATTGTTTCCAAGCCCTTCCGGCATAAAGCCGAAGCGCAGGTCCGGAACATCATTTTCCGCCATGGCGTTCCGGACAATAATACTGTCAAGGCCCAAACGCCCGACCTGTTCCATGGCCTCCCTTTTTGCGCCCTCGGCAATGGACAGCATGGTCACCACGGCGGCAACGGCAAATACAATGCCCAAGGTACTCAGCAGACTCCTGAGCCTGTGCATCGCCAGGGCCCGCCACGCCTGCAGCAACACATCCCGCCCTTTGCCTGCTGATACGCTGAGCCTATTCATTTAACCTGCCGTCGTTAATAAACAGCACGCGATGGGCCGCCCGTGCGACCTCGATATCATGGGTAACCACCACGAGCGATGTGCCATTTTCGTTCATTTCTTTAAAAATCTTCAAGATTCCCCGGGTATTTTCCGCGTCCAGGTTGCCTGTTGGCTCGTCGGCCAGGATCACAATGGGGTTGACAACCAGGGCACGGGCAATGGCCGCTCTCTGCATTTCGCCTCCGGACAACTGGTCAGGTCTGTGCATGCGGCGTTCCGCCAACCCAACCTTCTGAAGTGCTATAAGCGCAACCTCCCGGGCATTTTCAGGCGGTTCAGGGTGGTACAAAAACGGCATCATGATGTTTTCCAAAAGCGTGCACTGGGAAATGAGGTTAAATGTCTGAAAAACAAAACCTACCCGGGACGCCCGCAAAAGAGAAAGCGCATCGTCTTCCAGCAGGGAAATATCCTGGCCGTTGAAACAATATGCGCCTTTATCCGGACGATCCAGGAAACCCAGGATATGCAGCAGGGTCGACTTTCCGGATCCCGACGGCCCCATAATGGCCACAAACTGATCTGGATATACTTTTATATCAGCGTCTTGTAATGGCCTGACCCAGGCATCACCGGACGGGTAACGTTTGCATAACCCCTTTGCCAGGATGAGCGGTGAAAAACGGGTATCGATCATGAAATATTTTCCACCCCGGTCTTAGCAGCCTTTATTGAAGTGTTTTTTAGAACCATTGCCCCGGCATTTTTCGTTAAAACGGCTCAAGAGAACGGGCGCTTTTAATCTCAGTGCGCCCCGGCCTGCTCAACGCTATCTGCTCCCCTTTTTTCAAACCGGCCTTTATTTCGACCAGGTCCTCGTTTTGAGCCCCCATGACCACTTCCCGTTTTTCAAACCCTGAATCCATGGCCACAAAGGCAACGGTTTTTCCCTCTTCATAAAACACGGCAAAAGGCGGAATCGCCAGGGCGTTTGCAACCTCTTCACAAACAATACGTGCCCGCGCCGTCATTCCCGGCCGCAGCATGGTGCCGGATTGATCCAGGCGGATGGTGACGCTGAAGTGTTTGCCCCTTTGCCGGGGTTCAACCCCCCGGTCCGCCAGTACGCCAATGGACGCGACCCATCCCGTGAGCACAAGGTCGGGATAGGCGTCGACGGCTACAAGAACCGGATTGCCAATTTCAATCTTGTGCAAATCGACTTCGCGTACCCGGGTGTTGACGATCATTTTCGATATGTCCGGAAGGTACACAAGCGGCTGATTCTGCCATACCTGATCGCCGATCCTTGGCTTTCGATACGTATTTCCCCTGATTTGTTCGGCCAGGACCGCCATCCCCGGACCGGGTGCCTTGATCACGGCAGCGTCAAGTTCCTGGATGGCGCCGTCAAGGTTCTGCCTCGCCGATACCAGCTCCTGTTCCGATTTCGCCAAAGCGGCCATGGCCTGGCCGATCTTGTAGCCGCCCCCTTTTCTGGTCTGTTCCAGTGCCACTTCCGCGCCAGCGATGGCAGCCTTTGCTTTTTCGACCTGAACCGGCAGAAGATGGTCCCTGTAGCTGGACAGCTGCATGGCGATCATCTGGTATGCCTGCCTGGAATCTTCGATGTATTTTTTTATCTGCGCCTGCTCCGTGGGATTGGCAAAGCCCCTTTTAGCGAGTTCTTCAAGGGAATCCTGGTAACTTTTTTTCTGTTCAAAATCCTCTTTTGCTTTTTTTTCCTCGGCTTCCAGGCGCGCCAACTCCCTGGGCCCCT
>SKZX01000382.1 GCA_007127175.1 Desulfobacterales bacterium | reverse complement strand
CTTGGTGAGATGGAGGGCCATGCCCACAACCCATATGGCGGCGGATGCCAATACCAGGTGAACGAGAAAGCCCAGCCATGCGCCGGCAAACCGGTAATGCCAGCTGACCCACCCGGCATCCCATGTGCGCGCGGCAATAAAACCGGATATCACGATCGCCGTCAGAACGACCATTGCCCCGTAGAGCGGGATTTTGTGAAGAGGGCGGCTGATATTGAAGAAGCTGATGATGCTTTTGAAAAAAAACCAGTGCATGCTGAAGATGATCAGCACGATCGATGTCAGAAAGATGGCGAGTCTGGGGGTCATGTCATGTGTCCTGCCGGTTGTCTCTGTTGTTGTCGCCGGTATACATACCACACATTTCGATTCAGGTACACCCGTTCGAGACGTTTTGCGGGTTGAGCCTTTGTTAAAAACCCGTGGCCGCAAAATGCTTGATGGCTGCCTTTTTTTAAAGGACAATTTCAAACGGGTGGCACCGGGTGTTGCCCTTGCAACTGCAGGAGGACGCTGATATCTCTAAGCTCGCTCCCTTGCGCCCTGTGATAAACGGCAAGGCCACAGGGCGCCGGCGTCCGCTTCGCCAAGAGCTATCAGCAACCCCCTGCAATTGTTGCTGCGGGCAATACCCTGCCCCACCCGTTTGAAATTGATCAATTTTATAAGGGCAAATCCATCGGAAGGTTGTTTGTCCTCCCGGGGTCAGGGTCGGGTCGGTATCTCGGCCTGATTTGCAAAACCCCCAGGGGGCAGATTCAACGTTCCATGACGGTTATCTCTTGCACTTCGACGTGAAAAAACCTGTTGGATTCCAGATCACCTTTCAGGCATGTGATGTATAAAATGATCAATCTCATATGGGGTTGGGGGTATTGCCCGAGAGCAACATTGGGAGGTCTTGGTGATCGCTCTTGGCGCAGTGAAGCAAAACATCCTGTATTGTTTGAGCCCCGGCCAGGGGCGAGTTTACAGGATGTTGCGGAACAAGCCTTAGAGCGATCCCAAGGCCTCACAGTTGCTGAGGGCAATACCCCCAACCCCATATGAGATTGTCCTTGCCCTTCCCATGCGTTCGGATGCTTCTGACGACACCGGCTTGATTCTGCAGCCAACCGTACATATTATAGTTCAGTTGATACCTGCTCTTTTGCAGGTTTGCATATGATTTTTTTATGCTTGTCAAATCGGTTGTAACTGCCTATACTTACAGTTTGACCGGATGATGACGGGTGTTGGTGGTCAGGTCGCGCGGGACCTTTAAGACCCGGTGGCCGGTTCCGGCCGTTAAAAAAGGGCCGGCCGGATATATACCTTATTTAAAATGACGTACCACATGGAGGGCGGGGATATGTACAATAAAGTTGTGATGGATCATTTCAAGCAGCCCAGAAATGTCGGCGTGATCGAGGACGCCGACGGCGTGGGGGAAGTGGGCAACCCCCTTTGCGGCGACATGATGACCATTTACCTGAAAATAAAGGATGACAAGATCAACGACATCAAGTTTCAGACCTTCGGTTGTGGTTCGGCAATCGCCGTATCCAGTATGCTCACTGAGCTTGCCATGGGTAAAAGCCTCAAGGAAGCCAAACAGATATCCAACAAGGATGTTGCTGCAGCCCTTGAAGGACTGCCAAAAAACAAGATGCACTGCTCCAACCTGGGCGCGGACGCGCTTCACATGGCCATCCAGGATTACGAGGACAAAAAGGCCGGTGTAAAGCGCAGCGGCCCTGCAAGAAAGGAAGAGCACGCGCACGAAAAGGAATCCCATTGCTATTGCCCGTATTGCGACGTGGAACTGGCCGAGGCTGTCACCTTTTGCGAGGCATGTCAGCGCAATCTTGACGAAGAACATTGATGGCTTCGTAAAACGTCCAATATCAGCGTTGCGCATCATCTTGGGAATTTCATCACGCCAGAGGCGTGACGCAATCACTCAAGATGCGCGCGCCTTGATCTTGAACTTTTTACCTTGCCATCTCAGATTCGACTTTTAACGAGATCATCAACATTAAAAGAGTAAAATGAGGTGGCCCAATTGAACATGATCAATCTTGACCATATTTCCGCAGCGCCTTTGCTCCCGGAAGTAAAGGAAGTGATGATCGATGCGATCAACAGCGACCTGCACAACCCGTCCAGCCAGCACCAGGCCGGTGAAGCGGCTGCTGAGCGCGTGGAGGCCGCACGGGAAAGCGTCCGGCAGTTGATCGGCGCCGGGGGCGGCAAAGAAATCGTTTTTACATCGGGCGGCACGGAATCGGTCAACCATGCCATAAAGGGGGTCGCGCTGGCCAGTCGAAACGGCGGAAACCATATTGTCACAACGAATATCGAGCACAATGCCGTTATTCGGAGCCTGAAACGGCTTTCGGGCTTTAATTTCAAGGTTACATCCCTGCCGGTGGACGAAACAGGACGGGTGAACCCGGATGACGTGGCAAAGGCCATTACCGACAAGACGCTCCTGGTATCGGTCATGCACAGCAACAATGAGACCGGCACGATTCAGCCCATAAAGGAAATCGGTGCGATTACCCGTGAAAGAAAAGTGCTTTTTCACAGCGATGCAGTTGACTCGGTGGGAATTGTACCCGTGGACGTGGATGATTTGAATGTCGACCTGCTGAGCTTCGGCTCCAACCGGTATTATGGGCCGCACGGCGTCGGCGGGCTTTACATACGGAAAGGCACCCGCATTTTCCCCCTCCTTGAAGGGGGCGTCCAGGAGCACAACAAGCGGGGGGGCACTGAAAACGTGATTGGCATCATTGGCATGGGCAAAGCCGCAGAGCTTGCCGCCCGGGATATGGACACGCGTATGACGCATCTGCTGGCGCTCAAGAATTATATCCTGGCGCACCTCCCGGAATACATCGATGAATACCTGATCAATACCAACCTGGAATACAGCCTGCCCGACCTGTTGAATGTTTCCCTGAAATACATCGAGGGGGAAAGCGTGATGCTCATGCTGGACGGTGACGGGGTGGCCGTTTCCACCAAGTCCGCATGTGCAACAGGATCACTCAGGGCATCGCACGTCCTGATGTCGTTGGGTCTGAGCCATGCCGATGCACAGGGGACCATCGTGATTTCATGGGGAATCGGGAATACCGCATCCGAAATGGACCGGTTTTTTGCGTCGCTTGCGGAATCCGTCAAGATGCTTCGCGACATGTCGCCGCTTTATAAAAACCACTCAAATATGAGTTGATGGCCTTGAGTGCGTCTGCCAGGATCGCGGGTAAACCGGAAAACGGCTTCCCCGCGATCCTGACATTGTCTTTCTACCGTGGTTCTTTTGTCCCGCCGGACCCTTCAATGCTGCACTGGCTGAAATCCACGGGTTTGTTGCAACCCGGGCATTTATGCGGACGGTCAAATTCGTCTGAGAAGATTTCGATCTCCGTCCCGCATTCCGGGCATTTGCAGGTAAAAGCGCTGAGGCTCTTGAAAGATTCAAAACCCGGGCAATGCTGTGGGGTCGAACCGCCATGAGATGTCATTTGCTGCCTCCTTGGTAAAGTGAATGTTTTCGTTTCGGTGTGATCAATACGTACTAAATATAATAACCCTTCCGGCACGATACAAACAAAAATTCCGGAAAAACCATCCGGGCCGACCTTTTCAGCCGCCGGGCCTTGACCTGAGACGCTGCTGCGGCCGTTTTTCACGCGCAAACAGGTTGTCCCGGATTGTCATTGCCGGCGGGCTGTCTTAACATGAAAAAAGGGACCCTGTATTATGTCAACATGAATACCCGGAGAGATCATCATGTCTTCTTCAAACACGCCAACAGATGCGTTTCCGGACATAGCGCCGATCACCGTGCCTGATCATCCTTCCTGGCCGCTGCTTTCCGGCGCCGACAAGGAGAAGTTGACTAAAGATATCGAGGCCATGCTTGCCGCACAGAACGCTGTGCTGGTCGCGCATTACTATACCCGTGCAGACCTCCAGGCGCTGGCGGAAAAGACCGGCGGCTGCGTGGCCGATTCCCTGGAGATGGCCCGTTTCGGCGCCCGGCAGACAGCCGAAACCCTCGTTGTGGCGGGAGTCCGCTTCATGGGGGAAACAGCAAAAATTTTAAACCCGGAAAAACGGGTCATCATGCCCGACCTTGGCGCCACTTGCAGCCTGGACGAGGCCTGCCCTCCGGGGCCGTTTGGTGAGTTCTGCGACCGGCACCCGGCCCATACCGTCGTGGTGTACGCAAACACCAGTGCACGGGTAAAGGCGCGGGCTGATTGGGTGGTGACCTCGAGCATCGCGGTCCCCGTGATCAGGCACCTGGCCGCCCGTGGGGAAAAGATACTCTGGGCGCCGGACAAGCACCTCGGCAGTTACCTGCGGGAAACAACCGGCGCCGACATGCTGTTGTGGCCCGGTTCCTGCGTGGTCCATGAGGAATTCAAATCCGTGGCACTCCAAAGGCTGGCCCGGCTGCACCCGGGTGCGGCGATCCTGGTTCACCCGGAGTCCCCGGAAAGCGTCATCGCCCTGGCCGATGTGGTGGGCTCCACCACCGCCCTGATCCAGGCGGTTTCATCCATGCCCAACAAGACCTTCATCGTGGCGACGGATAAGGGGATTTTTTACAAGATGCGGCAGGCCGCGCCGGATCGAATGCTGATCGAGGCGCCCACGGTCGGCGAGGGCGCAACATGCCAGGCCTGTGCAGAATGCCCCTGGATGGGCATGAACAGCCTGCAGAACCTGGCTGAAACGTTGAAAACGGGTTCAAATGAAATTTTAATTGATCCTGAAATCCGGGAAAAAGCGGTCATCCCTATCCGACGGATGCTTGATTTTGCAGAAAACATGAAAAACAAGGCTTAGCAGGGCTTATGGATACCCAACGTTTTGAACAGATCGTGGCGCGCATCAGCACTGTTGTGCTTGGCAAAGAACCCCAGATTCGGTTGGCCCTGACATGCCTTTTTGCAGGCGGACACCTTTTGATCGAGGACCGGCCGGGCATCGGCAAGACCACCCTTGCCAAGGTGCTCGCGAAGTGCCTCGGCCTGACTTTCCAACGGGTACAGTTTACCTCGGACATGCTGCCCGGGGATATTTTGGGCGTGTCGATCTATGATCAGAATTCAGGGAGTTTTTATTTCCACCCGGGGCCTATATTCACCCAGGTGCTGCTGGTGGATGAGATCAACCGGGCCATGCCCAAGACCCAGAGTGCGCTGCTTGAGGCCATGGAGGAAGGGCAGGTGACCATCGAGGGGGAAACCCGCGACCTGATCCCGCCTTTTTTCGTTATCGCCACCCAGAACCCCCTGGAATACGCCGGTACCTTTCCCCTGCCGGAATCCCAGATGGACCGTTTCCTCATGCGCATCACCGTCGGCTACCCGGATCGCGGCGCTGAAAAGGACATTATCAGGGGCGGCGGGACCCAGAAGGCGCTGGCCGGCATAAAGCCCTGCATGACTGAAGACGACGTTATCGGCGTACAGGAAGAAGTCGGAAATGTGCATTTGTCCGACAGTTTTCTCGAGTACCTCCAGAATATCATTGCCTATACCCGCAGTACGCCGCATTTCCATGTTGGTCTTTCTCCGCGGGCGGGGATCGCCCTTGCCATGGCCGCCCGTTCATGGGCGTTCATCCAGGGCAGAACCTATGCCGTACCGGAAGATCTCAAAAAGGTGCTTTTCCAGGTGGCCGGACACCGGCTCCGAAGCGCAAGCGATCGGATGGAAATTCCTGAAACCCGGCTGATGGCCCTTTTTTCGGAGGTCCCGGTCCCGGTGTAGCGAATGTTCAGGAAAAATAAAGACGTTTCAAAAACCTTGGTCATGACAATGATCCGGCCCAAAAAACCGACGCCCCTTCCGGTCGTTCTGGACCGTCACCGGGTATACATATTTCCGACACGGCAGGGACTGCTCTTCATCGTGGTGCTCATCGCCATGCTGGCCGGTTCCATTAATTACAACAACAATCTCGGTTTTTTGCTGGTGTTTCTCCTGGGGGGCATTCTCCTCGTTTCCATGATCCATACCTATCGAAACCTCCTGGGGCTTCAGGTACTGTCTGTTTCCGCGGCCCCGGTGTTTGCCGGTGACGATGCCGTTTTCAACGTCCTGCTATACGCCGGCCGCCATGCCCGAAAAGCTGTATCCGTATCCGCCGGACAATACACAAGTGAAAAACCGGACCTTCACGCCCGGGTCGATGAGGGCGTTCCCGTGTCCGTGCCGGCACAGCAACGGGGCCTTTTGATCCCCGAGTCGTTCACGGTGTCGACCGTCTACCCGGTGGGGCTTTTCAGTGCCTGGTCCGTTTTGAGGCCGGGCAGCGACTGCACGGTATATCCCTTTCCAAAAGGCGTCTTCACACCGATTCATGACCCTGATATCCATAAGGGCGGCCGGAAATCAGGCCTTGCCGCGGGCGCTGATGATTACAAGGGGTTGAAAACCTATCAGCCCGGGGACTCATTCCGCCATATTGCATGGAAGGCGCTTTCGAAGGGCCAGGGCTTGTTTGCAAAGGATTTCGGTGGTGCGGCAAGGCGCTCTGTTGTTGTTTTTGATTTCAGCAAAGTGGGGGGTAATGATACCGAAGACCGGCTGTCAAAGTTGTGCGCCATGATTCTGCGGGCAAGCCGGGAAAACAGGCGTTACGGCCTTGTACTGCCGGGGAAAACCATTCCGCCGGGCAGTGGGGATGCGCACCGGCACAGATGCTTGAAAGCACTGGCGGTTTTCGAGGATGATGGCACTGATGGATAAGCGGCAAGAATTTATCCCGCCGATCCTGTTGGCACTTTTTGTGGCCATTTTGCCCCATGTGGCCGGGCTGCCGTTGTGGGTTATCGCCTGGTGTGCATTTATGTGGACTTACGTGATGGTCGCCATCAAGCACAACCGTCCGCCGCCGGGCCGGTTCGTCCGCAACGCCCTTGCCGTGATCGGCCTTGCCGGACTGCTGCTGACCTATCATACCCGCATCGATGCAACCGCTTATGTCAGTCTTCTGGCCATCATGGCGGCCATCAAGCCACTTGAGATTTCCACTCACCGGGACGGCATGGTCACGGTATTTCTGGCATATTTTATTGTTATTACAAGCCTTTTCCAGTCAGAAACGCTTTTGATGACCATATACATGTTTGTTTCCGTGCTGGTGACCACGGCAGTCCTCGTTCGCATCAATGATCCGGCAGGCCGCTTGAAGGCGCATTTCCGCCTGAGCGCCCTTATACTGGCCCAGGCGGTGCCGCTGATGCTGGCCCTGTTTTTCCTGTTCCCCCGGCTGGAAGGCAGCCTTGTGGGCTTTCAGCGTTCGGACTTCGGCATCACGGGGTTCTCGGAAACATTGCGGCCGGGCATGGTTTCCCGCCTGGTCGAGGACGACTCGGTCGCATTCCGGGTGGAATTTGACGACGGCATTC
This sequence comes from Desulfobacterales bacterium, assembly GCA_007127175.1. Lineage (GTDB taxonomy): Bacteria > Desulfobacterota > Desulfobacteria > Desulfobacterales > Desulfosalsimonadaceae > B1SED10-16. The sequence goes on along the minus strand of SKZX01000382.1, from coordinate 2,578 downwards.
CGGGTTTTGAACAGCTTTACTGGCGCGGCGTCGTCTTTGTTCACTTCGATGGGAGTAACTGGCGTCACGAGCGGTGGTTGCGCGAGTCGGCACCGCCTGAGACAGGTGTCAATGACGGTGTTTCCTACAGGGTGATCCTGGAACCGCACCGCAGCCGCTGGCTGTTTGCACTGGACTTTCCATTGATGATACCGGATACCGGCAGGCTTTACGAGGATTTTACCGTTCTGTCGCGGGACCCCGTGTTTCGGACGAAGCGCTATGTCATGACATCCGATCTGCGGGATCATACCGGCAAGACGGGTTTCCCCGGTGACGAGTTGATCCGGTTGCCCGGATCGGGCAACCCCGAAAGCCGCGCCCTTGCAGCAAGGCTGGCAGAAAGTTCGGACAGCCCGGGAGAAGTCATCCGCCGTGCCCTGGATTATTTCCGGGATAACGATTTTGTGTATACCCTGACGCCGCCCCTGGCTGGAAGAAATCCGGTCGATGATTTTCTGTTTAGCGCCCGCAGCGGGTATTGCGAGCACTATGCGTCGGCTTTTGCCTTTCTCATGCGATCGGCGGGCATTCCGGCACGGGTCGTGGGCGGGTACCAGGGCGGCGAGATCAACCCTTACGGAAACTACCTGATCGTCCGCCAGTCTTTTGCCCATGCCTGGGTGGAAGTGTGGGATGAAGATAAGGGCTGGTTCAGGGTCGACCCGACCTATGTCGTTGCGCCCGGCCGAATCAGCGATGGTCCGGGGGATGGGCTTCAGCCCGGCGCGTTTGGCGGTTTTACGGGCAGGTACCTGCAGCCGTTTGAGGCTTTATTACGGCAGGCCCGGTTCGGCTGGGACGCGTTTTCAAAAAACTGGCAGGCATGGTTTGAAGGGTATTCTGTTGAGCAGCAAAAAGCACTGCTGGAGCGCCTTGGCATCGCGTATTCCTACCGAACCGGTCCGTTGATGCTCCTGGGCGCGGGTCTTTCGCTGGTTGCCCTGCTTTTTGGCGTCTACCTGGTCATTCAGCTGCGGGGAAAAACGGAAAAACCGGACCTCGTAAAGAAGCGCTACGAAGAATTCCTTCGGAAAATGGCCCATGCGGGCATCGCCCGGCTGCCCGGTGAGGGTCCGATGGAATTTGCCGAACGGGCGGCCCTTGCCCGGCCCGACCTGGCGCCGGCCATCAACGAAATAACCGGCATCTACATCATGCTGAGATATGCGCCGCTCCCCCATGATCCGGACGCCCCAGGCAAGCTTGCAGACGGCGTGAAAAAATTCAGACCTTCTGCCGTGGCCTCAAAAGACTGATGTGTTGTATAGATAAGGACAATTTCATTTTTTACATCGCCTGCGTCAGGGAGGGGTATGCCTGTTAAACGTTTTACCAGCAGGCCAATACGAATCACACATCCCGACATGGTAATAAAAGATTGAACGGTTTGAGTTGGTCAGGCGCATCGAATCCCTTTTTACAGAAATACCGAATCCGGGGGAGCGCTGTCCCCGTGCAGGTATGGTTTTATATAATTGGACAAATTCGGTTGGGAGGGGGTTGGGGTGCTGCCCGCAGGCAACATTGGGAGGCCTTGGTGATCGCTCTTGGCGAAGATGCGCCAAACGGCCTGCATTGTTTGAGCCCCGGCCAGGGGCGAGTTTGCAGGCCGTGGCGTATCGAGTCATAGAGCGATCCCAAGGACTCACAGTTGCCAAGGGTTGCACCCACCCGGATACACAACCAGAAATTTGAACCTTATTCTAAGAGGGACACCCGTCTATCCGCCGGCCTGCACGGATTGAATGCCGTGCTTCTGGGCGATTTTGCCGAACATGATGACCATGCCGGCGGTCAGGGTGTAGAGGCTGTCCAGGTCGAGGTTTTCGTCCGCGGTTTCGTCGAAATAAATGTGGAGGCTGGACTCGATGCCGTCTTCCGGCTCCCAGTAGCAAACAATGACCGGCACGAGTGGGAGCGGGTGCATAATGACCGCCACATCCGAATCAACCGGCCCGTCGATGCGCCGGCCGTTAAAGATATCGAGCATGTCCCTGAAGAGGTCGGGGTAGCTGTCGGCGATTTTTTTCAGGGGCTTTTCGCAGCGCTGCTGGAACAGGGCATATCTTTCCATGCCGCCTTTGAGTTCCCGGAACGTGATCCATTTGCCGGACAGGGCCTTGCCCTTGCTGTGGAGCACATAATTGAGAACCGGTACGGCAAGCCACGGGTTGACATGGATGTCCGAGTCAAGGGCGCCGTCCGCATGTATGCTGAAATCCTTGCCCATCACTTTCAGTGTGAGTTTTTTTCCGTCATAGCGGGCGGATATGCGCCGGGCGGCCTCAGCCAGGTCGATGTCCGGAATGATTTTCTTGAGATTATCGACCGCATCGCGCATATCTTCTTCGATGGTGTTGGGCTTTTCCGTCTGTCCGCCGAATTTTTCAAGCACTTCCGGCGCCACGTGGGGACACTGGTCCAGGGGTTTCCTGTTTTTAAAGACCGCCACGGCAAAGGCCAGGCAGGTTTTTTCATTGCAATCCCTGCAGTTGGTCTGCGGAAGGTATTTGAAAATTTCCATGGGGTTGTTGAT
>SKZX01000333.1 GCA_007127175.1 Desulfobacterales bacterium | reverse complement strand
TCGGACAGGTGGTGAACTTTTTCTATACGCTCCAGGGAGAGGCGGCCGGCGCCCAGGCCGTGTCCAATTTCGATACGCTTCTGGCCCCGTTCATCCGGTTTGATAATTTGTCCTACCGGGAGGTCAAACAGGCGCTGCAGGAGTTTGTTTTCAATATCAACATCCCGACCCGTGTCGGGTTCCAGACGCCTTTCACCAACATCACCTTAGACCTCAATGTGCCTTCGACATTCAAGGACACCCCGGTCATTGTCGGCGGGGAATGCCAGGATGCCGTCTATGGTGATTTCCAGGCGGAAATGGATATTTTCAACCGGGCGTTTGCGGAAGTCATGATGGAGGGGGACGCCAGGGGACGCGTGTTTACGTTTCCCATCCCCACCTACAACATCACCGTTGATTTCGACTGGGACAACCCCAACCATGACTACATCTGGAAAATGACCGGCAAGTACGGGATCCCCTATTTTTCCAATTTCGTCAATTCGGACATGTCGCCCGAGGACGCCCGCTCCATGTGCTGCCGGCTGCGCCTTGACAACCGTGAGCTCCAGAAGCGGGGCGGGGGCCTGTTCGGCGCCAACCCGCTTACCGGGTCCATCGGCGTGGTCACCATCAACCTGCCCCGGATCGGACACCTGGCCGAAAGCCGGGAGGATTTTTTCCAGCGGCTGAAGCACCAGGCAGGCATTGCCAAAAACAGCCTTGTGATTAAGCGGAAGGTGCTGGAGCGTTTCACAGAGCAGAGCCTTTACCCGTACTCCCGGTTTTACCTGAGGTCCATTAAGGAGCGAACCGGGTCATTCTGGGCCAACCATTTTTCAACCATCGGCATTATCGGGATGAACGAAGCCTGTCTCAATTTTATCGGCCAGGGCGTCGGTGAACCCGAGGGGCGCGATTTTGCACTCGAGGTGCTTGATTTTCTCCGGCAGGAACTTGAAAACATTCAGGCGGAAACCGGGGAAATTTTCAACCTCGAGGCCACCCCCGGCGAAGGGACGGCCTACCGTCTCGCGCTTATCGACAAAAAGTCCTATCCGGCGATCATCTGTGCCAATGAGGCCGATTTTCAGGCCGGATCGGACCCCTTTTACACCAATTCGAGCCAGCTGCCCGTGAATTACACCGATGATATTTTCGAAGCCCTGGAACTCCAGGACGACCTCCAGGTCAAGTATACCGGGGGAACGGTTTTTCATGTTTTTCTGGGCGAACAGATCAATCAGTTCGAAGCCACGAAGCGCCTGGTTCGAAAAATTACCCATAACTTCCGGCTCCCTTACTTCACGCTGACACCGACTTTCAGCGTGTGCAACAGCCACGGGTATTTCAGTGGGAATTACGAAGCCTGCCCCGACTGCGGCGCGCAGACCGAGGTCTATTCACGTGTTGTCGGCTATCTGCGGCCCGTGCAGCAGTGGAACAACGGGAAGCAGCAAGAGTTCGAAAACCGCCGGACCTTCAGAATCGCATCCTGATGGCCATGAACCTCGGCGGCTTTGAGAAGTACAGCTTTATCGATTACCCGGGCTGCATCAGCAGCGTCGTCTTTACCATGGGGTGCAACTTTCACTGCCCCTACTGCCATAATCCGGAACTGGTTCGGCCGGCCGGCAACGGTCCGGCCTCACCCGTCTCCGAAGACGATATTCTTTCTTTCCTGGAAAAACGGCGAAAATATCTCGACGGCGTTGTCATCACGGGGGGGGAGCCTTTACTGCATTCCGGCCTGCCCGAATTTAGCCGGAAAATCAAGGCGCTTGGCCTGCTGGTCAAAATCGACACCAACGGGTCAAACCCCGACATTCTTGCAGACCTTATCCACAGCGGCCTTGTCGATTATCTTGCCATGGACATCAAGACCGACCCGGACCGCTATGTTCCGCTGATAACCGACGGCATTGACCCGGGGCGAATCCGGAAGTCCATTGCCACCGTGATCGGCTCAGGGCTGCCCCACGAGTTCCGGACAACCTGTGTTCAACCCATCGTGGACGAGGCGGCGATGCACGTTATCGCCGGCCTTGTCCAGGGCGCCTCCCTCTATGCCCTCCAGGCCTTCCGCAATGAAAAGGTGCTGGACCCGGATTTTTTCAAACAGCACCCCGTGCAGATGCCCGTGGCAGGGCTTGAAGCCTTCAAATCCATTCTCGACCCAAGCGTAAAGCAGTGCATAATTCGGTAAAGATCTGAATTGCTGTTGACAAACAGCCTCTCCTTCGATATATAAAACCTTCCGCTAACGTTAACTTTGTTGGCTTTAATAAAAGAATAATAGGTGCGTTGCGCGCCATTTTTTAAGATTTCTCGTAAGGTCAATTGCGTGTGGCGGTTGGAGCGGTGCTGCCCCGGCAACTGCAGGAGAACGCTGATAGCTCTATGGCTCGCTACCTTGCGCCCTGTGAAGTGCCTGAACGAAAATCGTCTTTTTTGTCAATCTCTGCGTCAGGCTCAAATTTTAATCCTCAAAATACGACGTGTATTCCTGCGGTTAAAATTTTCGCCTTCCTTGACCTTGACAAAAAATCCTGATTTTCGTTCGGGCACTTATAAACGGCAAAGCCACAGGGCGC
>SKZX01000307.1 GCA_007127175.1 Desulfobacterales bacterium | reverse complement strand
GTTGCCCACACCGCCGTATGCAACCAGAAACAGGAAAAAAAACCCGGTGATAGCCGATCCGATCAGGCTGACAAAATAGTGGCCCCTGGTTTTTCTGAGATAGAGAAAGAGACCCAGCACTAACAAGAAAACAGAAAAATTGACGGCACTTAAAATATAGTCCTGAAGAAGGAATTCAATGGTGCCAAAAAGCAGCAGAAAAAAACTGCCGGTAAGAATAATGAAGTTGAGCAGCAGAATTTTGCGAAGCGGCTCGAGGTTGTAGTCCCTGGGCAGTCCGCTGGAAAATATATTCCAGAGCAATTCCTTAAAATTATCCGGTTTATTCATTATTCTGATATTCTAATGATGATTTGAAACCCGGTCACATATCGCCTCGGCCTTTTTTTTGCTTTGATGTTTCGAACGATCAAGCCCACTCCCTGAAAAAAACACACGGCATCAAAGGAGACGGCTTTTGCATGCTATATAGCAATCTATATCAGCATTTGAATTTAAAGTAAATTCATTACAATGAATGGCAGCAAGGGTCGGTGGCAGGCCGGAAAACATTATCAGGTTGGCGTGAACGGGCACCGGACCGGAAACACCGATCTGCGGCGGTTCCCGGCGAAAACAGGAAAACGCCACATGAACAATACACATACTCATGTGGCGTTTCAAAAAAGGTGGCGTCCCCAAGGGGATTCGAACCCCTGTCGCCGGCGTGAAAGGCCGGTGTCCTGGACCGGGCTAGACGATGGGGACGCATGCTATATAAATGGTGGGCCGTGCTGGGCTCGAACCAGCGACTCTCTGCTTAAAAGGCAGATACTCTACCGACTGAGTTAACGGCCCGCACAGTGTCCGATAAAAGCCTTCTTATATATTTTACCAAAAACGATGTCAACCTTAAAAATAAGCGAAGATCCATTTTTTTCAACAAAAAAAAGGGGACAGATTTATTTTTTGGAAAAGGGGACAGATTAATTTTTGAGCGGCGTGCCGCTCAAAAATAAATCTGTCCCCTTTTCCAAAAAATAAATCTGTCCCCTTTTTTTACTCAATTCGGGCTTTTGCCAGTTCGAAGTAAAGAGAATCCTGGTGGGCTGCAAGAATTGTTTCAAAGGCATCCCGGCTTTTCTCTTTTTCGCCTGCCGCCTCGTAAAGAATGCCCAGTTTGAAGAGGGCCTGGTCCCGGGTGGCCGCATCCGGGTTGTCCGCGATCATCGTGAAATACCGGATGGCATTGTCATGATCGCCCATGGCTTCATACGCATAGGCAATGCCGTTGACGGCCATTTCCCGGAACTTGTGCCCCCTGTGCATTTGCGAAAGGGCCTTTTCGTAGTGGGCCACGGCCTCCTCGAAATCCCCGCTCCGGTAGGATGCGCCGGCATACTGGATCAACGCCATTTTCGCCACGTCCGTTTTCCCGTAGTTGTCCAGGATATGCCTGAAATTCTGTTTTGCCGCCCGAAACTCCTCCTCGGAGCCGTTGCGGGCCAAAACCGTCCCGTAATGGTCCATGGCTTTTGTGAACAAGCCGGCAGCGGCGGTTTCCGTCCGGTGCTGAAAATAAAAATAGCCGGATACCGCTGCAACGACCACAAGAACGGCAGCGACGCCCGAAACGATCGACTTCCAGTATGTCACAAAAAACCCGGCGATCCGGTGAAGGGTAACCGTTACGGGATCCGGCTCTTCAAGCAGTTCTTTTCGTGTTTGTTTTTCAGGGGCCATTTGGATTTTACCTTGTTGAAAAATGATGTGGTTATGGTGTTTTTTCCATAGAAAATGTCAGGCGATGTTATTTCAAATCAATGGTCTGGCGTATCCGCACCCAGCCGTCTTCCGAAATCTTTGCACCGACGAGCTGACACACCTCGAAGCCGCAGCAGGAGCCAAGCGCCCCGCTCTGCTCCAGGTCCATGCCGCTGACCAGGCCGTATAAAAACCCGGACGCCCAAAGGTCCCCCGCCCCGGTGGTATCCACTGCCGGCGCCCCTTCGCCCATGGCTTTTATGGCCACGACCTCGCCACCGCCCGAAATCAGGCTTCCCCGGGCGCCGGTTTTCAGCACGGCAATATCCACGTCCCGGGACATGATTTCCAGGGCCTTTGCCTCGTCTTTTTCCCGGGTAAACGCCAGTGATTCGTCCTCGTTGGCGATGAGGATGTCGATGTATTCGGCCACCATAAGGTCCAGGTGGTCTCTGGATTCCTCAACCACGGTGAAGCTCGCCAGGTCGAGGCTGATCTTTGCGCCCGCAGCCCTTGCCGCCCGCAATACGGCATCCATCAAGGCCCGGTTGAACAGCAGGTAGCCTTCCACGTGAACAATTGCGGCGTCCTTGAAGCAGTCAGGAGAAATCTCCTCGGGGGCCATGGCCGCGGCCGCGCCCAGGTAGGTGAACATGGTGCGCTGGGCGTCCGGGGTGACCACGGAAAGCACACGCCCCGTGGGGTCGTCGGACACAAAGAGTTCAGGCGTCACGCCATGGGTCAGCAGATCGGTTTCAAACACCCTGCCAAGGTCGTCTTTACCCCGCTTGCCCACGAAACGAGCCTGACCGCCCAACCTGCCCACGCCCATGGC
>SKZX01000072.1 GCA_007127175.1 Desulfobacterales bacterium | reverse complement strand
CGCGGAGTTGTCCATGATCGTGGACCTGCTGCGAAACGACCTGGGCCGGGTCTGCGACGGGGGGAGCGTCCGGGTGTCCGATCACCGGCGCCTGGAAGCCTACAGAAATGTTTTCCACCTGGTTTCGGTCGTTGAAGGGGTGCTCATGGCGGGAAAGGACAGCGTTGACCTGATCCGGGCGGCCTTTCCGGGCGGCTCCATCACCGGCTGCCCCCGCATACGCGCCATGGAGATCATCGATGAACTGGAGCCCTGCCGCCGGCAGCTCTACACCGGGTCTATCGGTTACATCGGGTTTCACGACACCATGGACCTCTCCATTGCCATCCGGACGGCAACCATTGCAAACGGGCGGATTTATTTTTCCGTCGGCGGGGGCGTTGTGTATGACTCTGACCCCGCGGATGAATACGAGGAAACCCTTCACAAGGGGAGTTCGATCATGGGGCTTTTTGAAAGCCATGGCGGCCCGGCCGGGGGTGCACACGCCATGGCCTGGTTCAACGGCCAGATGGTGCCCGGTGCGGATGTGCGGCTTAATGCCGCGGACAAGGGGGTGATGTACGGGTACGGGTTTTTTGAAACCATCCGGGTAAAAAACGGGGAACCGGCATATCTGGACGCCCACGTCGACCGGTTCAACCGGGCCTGGCGCGCATTGTTCGAAGCCCCTGAACCGGACCTGACCTGGCCGGACATCGTTTGGCAGGTTATCACTGAAAACCGGCTGGAAAGCGGGCTTGCACGGGTGAAGATCGCGGCTTTCTGCCGGGATGACGGTGAAAGCGAACCGTTTTCCGCCAGCATCGTGGTCACGGCGGCGCCTGTCCGTCATCGCCTGGACGTGCTGCAGAAAACGGGGCTTGATCTTGTCGTTTACCCGCACGGCCGGCAGACCCCCCTGGCTGACCACAAGACGCTGAATTACCTGTATTATTATCTCGCCGGCAAGTGGGCGAAGAAAAAAGGCGCCAACGAAGCGGTCATTCGGAACCCGGACGGTTCGGTGTCCGAAACCAATACGGCCAATATCATCTGCATAAGGGGCAAAGAAGCGGTTCTGCCGGCATCGGATTATGTGCTGCCCGGCATCATGGGGCGCCAGGCGGCGGCACATCTTGCGGATAAAGGGTATACCGTAATAAAGCAAAAGGTTATGGTTGAAGACCTGCCCGGGTTCGATGCGATTCTGCTGACCAATGCCCTCATGGGTGTTGTGCCCGCGATCAGCCTGGACGGAAAGCCGCTGCGATCGGAGCCCGGGATCTGCCTGCGAATGAACACGGCGCTGCTGGGATAATGGCTTTCATGTTTTCCACCACCGGTTTTTTTTCGGGGTCGGGGTCGGCGCCGGTATCGGGTTTTGCAGAACCTCCAGGGGACAGACTTCCAGTCTGTCTCCCGGGTTTTGATGTTTGAGCGTGTTTAATCCCCGGAGGGGATATGGTGTTTAGCCGGTGGTTTCAACCACCGGTCTGGGCATGGGCATTAAATAACAGAGCCCTGAAGGGACGACATTCAACGGGCGTCGTCCCTTCAGGACTCCAGAAACAACCATTGATATCACCATTTCCGGTGGTTGAAACCACCGGCTATATTATATATCCCCTCCGGGGATGACCGGGTTCAATTGCAAAGGCGAAAAATGCACAAAACCCGCCAGACAGACTTCCAGTCTGCGGGTCGAAGCCAACCCCCCCGGCCAACCCACCGGCCTTTCCAGCCGCACTGGGCCCCTTATCCTTTCAGCGCCTCCCGGATGCGGTTCATGGCTTTTTCAACGTTTTCAAAGCTGTTGAAGGCGCTGAGCCGGATATGACGGGTGCCGCAGGTGCCGAAACCCGCCCCCGGCGTGCAGACCACCCCCGCCTTGTTGAGAAGCATGTCAAACAGGTTCCAGGAATCGGTCTTGGCGTCGACTCAGACATAGGGCGAATGCTGACCGCCCACGCTGTCATATCCGAGATCATCCATTTCCCGGCGGATCCGGTCGGCATTTTTCATGTAACCGGCAATGATCTCCCCGGCTTCCTTTTTGCCCTGTTCGCTGTAAACTGCTTCCGCTGCCCGCTGAACAGGGTAGGAAACCCCGTTGAACTTGGTGCTGTGGCGACGGTTCCAGAGGCTGTGCAGGCTGTGGGCGCCCCCGGCGTCATCATAGGCCATGGCTTCTTTGGGAACGACCGTGAACGCGCAGCGCGTGCCTGTAAAACCGGCGGTTTTGGAAAAGCTGCGGAACTCGACCGCTACCTTGCGGGCACCGGGGATCTCAAAAATGGATTTCACCATGGCCTCGTCCCGGATAAAGGCTTCGTAGGCGGCGTCAAATAAAAGGAGCGCTTTGTTTTCATTGGCCCACTCGACCCATTGGCCCAGGGCCTCCCGGGTAATGGTCGCGCCGGTGGGGTTGTTGGGAAAGCAGAGGTAGACCAGGTCCACCGGTTTTTCCGGAATTGACGGAATGTAATTGTTTTCGGCCGTGCACCGCATGTAGACGATGTTTTCAAACCGGCCGTCACTGGCCGTGCCGGTTCGCCCGGCCATGACGTTGGTGTCCACGTAAACCGGGTAGACCGGGTCCGG
>SKZX01000199.1 GCA_007127175.1 Desulfobacterales bacterium | reverse complement strand
TTTAAGGACCAGGTCGCGCCCGGCGCGGCCCTGGATATTGCTGCGGTGCAGGGGGATCTTCCCCCCGGCCGTGGCAATGTAGCGGGGAATGGCATCCCCGGAGATGTTGCCGTACATGGACTCGACAATGTCCTGGCCCACCTGCACCGGAACCCGGAGGTGGGCGAACTGGGGATTGCGGTAGCTGCAGTTGAAAATATAATACGGCCGGACATGGGCTTCCTGGATGGTTTCACAGAGCTTCCACATTTTGACGCGGGTATCGTTTATGCCCCGCAGCAAAACGGCCTGGTTGAGCACGGCGCTGGCGCACCCGGCAAGCCGCTTGAAGGTGTCCCGGGATACCGGCGTGATTTCCTGTGCCGTGTTGATCTGGGTCACCACCCGCAGGGGTTTTTTGTCGTTGCTGGCCGCCAGTATGTCCAAAAGCTCTGCGTCGATACGCTGGGGGGTGGTCACCGGAATCCTGGACCCCAGCCGCTTGAGGCGCACATGGTCGATGCCGTCGAGTTCCCCCAGGATCCACCGGAGCAGGTCATTGGGCAGGACAAAGGCGTCCCCCCCGGTCACCAGGACATCGCGGATGCCGGAATTGCCCCGGATGTAGCCCAGGGCTTCCTGGTAGGCTTTCTTGTTGTAAATCCGGTCCTTTTTCCCGATGTGGGCGATGCGCAGGCAATGGGTGCAGTACATGCCGCACATGTTCGTCACCTTGATCGTGGCCACCCTTGGATAGAACTGGTCGATGAGCCGGGCCGGGGAGTGGTCCGCGGCCACCGGCGGGATTTCTTCCCCCACGTTGTCGATCATCTCCCCCGTGGGAACGGACTGGAGCAATACGGGGTCGTTGACCGCCCCGGGCATGATCAGGCTGGTGTAATACGGCGTCAGGCGCATCCGGTAGTGTTGGGTCACACGCTGGATATCCGCAACGGCCTTTTGGGGCAGATCCAGCAGTTTCGAAAGGGTATCGACGGATTCGATGGCAAACCGGAGCTGCCCGCTGAAGGAATCCCAGTCCGCCTGGCGCATGTCCAGAACGGTTTTGATCCGCTCCTGGTTTTCCCTGATCGAATCCCAGCGTTCAATGCCGCTGGGCGCCTCCTTCGGATGCCGCTGCAGGTAATCCATGGCCCGGGCGTCCGCATCCCCGACAATGGCCAACGCTTTCAAGACACGACCGCCGATGGTCACCCCGTGTTCATCGGTACGCTGATGCTTGAGAGCCAGTTCAACGAGGTCCGTCTCTTCGAGTCCAAGGTCCTTCGGGGAAAGCCCCTTCTCCTTATGAATGCGCCGCAAAAGCAGAAACAGGTCCACGACAGGCTGGGTGAGATCCTGCTCCCGGGCCTTGGCCAGCACGCTCTCGATTTCTTTTTGCTTCCAATCTTCGAGCGCGGTTTTTTCCAAGGCCGGCTGGGATAGTTCATGAAACAGTTCGCGGGTGAAATTGTCAAGGCCTTCGGTATAATCATCCATGGTCATGATATTTTTTCATCTCTTGGTATAATCGATTTGAGGACCAGTTCCTTGCCCGCCTGAATGTCTTCCTCCAGAAGCTCGCGCCGCCTTGAAACCGCTGCGATGCGACCCACAAAAGAACCCGGCTCCGCGTCCAGCCCCTGCCCCAGGTGCTCCATGACAATGACGCCATGCTCAATGCTCTGGTTCGCAATGTCTCTGAAAAGCTCCCGCTCGTCATGGTCCTGGAAAACGGACTCCTGTATGAAGATCCCCTTGTCGGTCTTGAAATTGTAGGTGCGCCAGCAGATGCTGCCCACCGTTTCCTGCAGCTCCACCTTGTTGGCCGGGAACCGGCTTTCCGTTACCGCGTAAAACTCGAGTTCAAGCAGCGAAGGGGCATCCGCCGGCAGCAGGTTCTCCAGGGTGCAGCACATTTCCATGGTGGTGCCCTGCTTGCGGGCGTTGAGCTCCACGAAATGCACCCGCTCCGTGTCGTCCACGATGAAGTCGCAGCCGAAGATACCCCTGTACCCGCTTTCTCCCAGCATTCGCCCCACGGTCCGGGTGTGATGCTTCAGCTCGTTTTGAATGGAAGGCATCAGCGCGGAAGGAAAAACGGAGCCCTTGAAGGTGTTGCCGCCCTCGATGTCCTGGTCCGCCACCATGGCGATAAACACCTCATCGGGGTTTGCCACCACGCCAAGCACGGTGGGATCGGAGATATGGGGAATGTAACGGCTGACAAAATATTTTGAGTCGGCAAACATCTCCCTGCCGCGCAGGTCCTGGGGACTGTAAGCGATAAAGCTGTTCATTCCCGCAGCCGAATAGGGCTGACTGACGAAAATGCCCCGGTCCCACTTATCCCAGAGTGTATCGGTGACGTTCAGAAGCTCCGAATACCCCTCGCACACCCTGAAGTCGATAACCGGCACCGATGTATGGCGCAGCGCTTCCAACTGGTTCAGCTTGTTGTTCCAGAAATGGGCGATTTCACCACCCGGCCCCAGCAGAGAAACCCCGGGGATGCGGTTCAGGGTCATTTCCGGAACCGACTCGAAAACATGCACAAAAAGGCGTTTCTGCCGCTCAAGCAGATCTTCTACCATCATTTTGACGGTTTCGGA
>SKZX01000385.1 GCA_007127175.1 Desulfobacterales bacterium | reverse complement strand
GTCGTATTCATTCATAAGTGTATCAAAGGCGCCCTGTACGGTATTGTTTTCTACAAGCGCCTTCCACATGCGCGTGCCCACATCATCGAGGCCGAAATAGGTTTCCGTCGCAAGGTTGAGGATCACGGACTCGCCAGCCACGTCGCGAATCATGACATCTTTTGGTACCGACACCCTTTGGGTCGACATATCTGCCAATTAAATTTTCCTTAAAGTAATGTTTTATCCGCTCAATATATATGGTTTTACGGAAATTTAAACGAAAAAAGTAATATTTGGGGAAAAAATTGTCAATCCAAAGCATTGCCGTTATCCCCCCTACTCCCGGGCCAGTATGACAAAATACACCAGGGCTGCTGCAAGGCGGACGATCACTATTGCAATGATAAAATCATCGTGTTTTTCCGCAAATCGATTGGCTGCCCTGAAATGAAAGAAACGGTCTCAGGCCCGGAAAAACATTTTAAAAATACTGATCCTACAGCCACGGCGTTCAATCAAGGCATGACGTGATGGCGTCAGCGAGCCGGCGCGCCTCGGCAGCCGGCAGCGCAATGGACACCTTGCCGCCGCCGGGGTGGGCAAAGGCAACCGTGCACCCCCCATCGCTTCTGGCAACGGAGAACCGCAGGCCTTCCGGCATTTTTTCAGAACCGGCGAGCCAGTCGTCCGGGTTGAACTCGGCGACCTGGACCAGCACGCCATAAGCGTCCCGGGGGTGAATGAAAAGCTCCTTCCAGGTGTCTCCCAGGTCTGCGCGGCCGAAGTAGGGGATGCTCTGCGCCTCCAGATACAGCCGAAACTTTTCAATGTCCGGCGTCTCCAGGGTGATGTGATGCACACCCCCTTCCCGGTTTTTCAGAAAACCATCGAGAAAACTGCCCGGGCCCGTGGGGTGCATCAGCTCCAGGCGCGAAAGGTCCCCTAAAGAAAACAGCTGCCACACGTATTTCATGTTGGAATCTTCCATTCCCATTCCCGGAACAGCCCCCAGGAGTTTGCTGAAAAAACGCAAAGCCCCGTCGTAGTCTTTAACCGCTATGGACACGTGATCAATTCTGGATATCATGCTCGCCCTTTCCTTAGTTTCCGCCGCTCCCGTAGAATCAACATTCAAGCACCCACTTGAAGCGGTCCATTGCCTTCAGCCCTGAAAAGCGCCCTACACCGCCGGGGCGGTGTTTTTGCAGAAAGCAACTTGCATTGTAGCCGTCAGCGTATCCGATGTCGGGTTTTTTCGGGGTCGGCCCTTGACGCTTGATCTCAAAGGTTCCCGGTGTGCCGGGGATCGACTTCGACCCGGGAGACAGACTGGAAGTCTGTCCCCTGGGGGTTCTGCAAACGCGACCCCGGCCCCGAAAAGGCAACCCTTACTTTTAAATCAAGGTTGTTCGCAAGAGCAAATTCCTTTGAAGCGTTCACAGGTTATTGCTTTTTACGTAAACGTATACTATTTTATCGGCACGCGACGCAAGAACCAATGTAATTTAAAGGAGATCTGCCTTCAATGGGTTTTATCCGACAACATATGCTTCTACGGCTGCTTCCGGCCGTCCTTATCCTTTTTGCCGTGTCCGGCTGTTCCTGCTTCAAACAAGGGGCCTATACCATGGCGATGGAAATCGAGCGCTGCGGCACCGGGCTTTCGCCGGCAACGCTCACTGTCGATGGCATGGAGATTGCGATATTTGAAGGTAATGGCCGGGGAGAAAAACCGCCCCTGGTGCTGCTGCACGGGTTTGGCGCCAGCAAAGAAGTCTGGCTTCGGTTTTCAAGGCACCTGAAGGATGATTTTCATATCATTGCCATCGACCTGCCCGGCCACGGGGCCAGTTCAAAACCCATGGACCGGGAATACAGCCTCTGCAACCAGCTGACCTGGCTGCGGGGGGCGCTCACTGAAATGGGACTGGAAAGGCCCCACATGGCCGGCAACTCCATGGGGGGCCTCATTGCTGCGCTGTATGCGGACCGCTACCCGGAAGACGTGGCCAGCATCACCCTGTTCAACCCAGGGGGCATATCCGCCCATGAGAGCGAGTTCATGCAGTACCTGGCACGTGGGGAAAACCCGCTGCTTGTGGAAAACACGGACGATTTCATGCAGGTGATGGATTTTACCATGGAACGGAAGCCTTTTCTGGTCTGGCCCATTACCAGCGTGCTGGCGGAAAAGGCGATATTGAACCGGCCGATCCATCAAAAGATTTTTGAAGACAGCCGGCTGAAGGAATGCATTCTGCATGAAAAAGAGGGTTTCAGGGAGACGCTGGGTGCGATCCGCGTGCCCGCCCTGATTATATGGGGCCGGCATGACCGCCTGGTCCATGTGCACAATGCCCTGGTGTTCAACGAACTCATCCCCGGCTCCCGGATGGTGATCATCGAGGAGGCAGGCCATGCCCCCATGCTCGAAGTCCCGCAAATATCCGCAGATAGCCTGAGAGAATTTATTATAAAGGCCCCTTCCAGGATATGAAAATTACGATATGCTGATAAAGAGGCCCGTTATATCTGCCTGCCCAGATGGATTTATGCAGCCCGTCGCTGCCGGGCGCGGCTGCCTGTGAAACCCGGTTTGCGGGCGTGCTT
>SKZX01000283.1 GCA_007127175.1 Desulfobacterales bacterium | reverse complement strand
TTGCTGCTCTGCCGATAAAAACTATAATATCCTGACTTTTTAATCAATAGAAAACGCCCGGGCCCCTGGGCGGTAAATACCCCCTTCCCCGAAAATCACCCTCACCCCGGCCCCGGGAAACCAACCCGTCATATTCTTCCGGACATCCCGAAACGCTCCAGGACAAGCCATGTCTTGACATCGCACTTGATGTCCCGCCTTTCGCACAAAACGCGTGCGTCTTCCGGAGACACAAAGACCACGTCGATATCCTCGGCGCTGCCGGTGGCCTGATCCGAGGGGGTCCCGGTGCAGTCCGCGTATACCAGGACCACGGATTCATCGGTCAGGCCCGACGAGGAGTAAATGGGCGGACTGACCCGGTGAATCCGGGAAAGGGTAAGGCCGGTTTCCTCGTAAAACTCCCTTTTTGCACAGTCCTCGATGCTTTCCCCCGGGTCCACCAGTCCTGCGGGAAACCCGTAAAGCCAGGCCGCCAGGGGAATCCGGAACTCCCGGATAACCACAAGCCTGCCGGTTGCTTCATGCAAGGCGGCGATGACTGCGGCATCGGGTTTTTCGAAAAGGCCGGTTTCAGCCTTGGGCGGATCACTGCGCGATGCGTAGGACCATGTTTTCTGAGTCCCGTTTTTGTCCAGGTAACGCATTTCATAGAGATTGACGAATTTTTCATCCGTAATCCTGTCGACCGCGACGATGTCAATCTTATTTTCCGTGTTTTCAATTTTTTGCATAAAAACCCCTTTCATTGGTTTGCCATGCTGCGGGGATTGCGTTTGAACGGATTTGTTTTATGGTTGTCAAACAAGCTGTTTTTCTCTACATTACCATGAAAATGAATCAAGGCCATACCTTTGGCAAAGGAAAATGCACCACGGGGGAAAACATGAGACTCAAAGCAATAACAGCCATACTCGCCGCGCTGCTGATCAGCGGCACGGCCCACGCACAAAATGAGACAAAAGGAGACATCCGTCTTTTTCAAAGCTTTTTCGAAGATGCGCACATCACCCCTGATCTCTACCTGGATACCGAGTTCGCTTCCAGCTATTACGACAACAGGATCGCCGACGCTTGGCTCTACGAACTGGCCTGGCGCATGGGCGTGCCGCTCAACCCGTCAACGGAGCTCCACGGCAGGCTCGGGCTGGTGCACGCAGACCCGGACAATGGCTCGGAAACCAGTATATCCGATTTATATCTCGGCGGAAGGCACCTGTTCATCGACCAGGAAACCAAGGTGAGCGCGGGCGGGTTTGTCACGATACCCACCGGCAAGGAGGAAGCCTGGCAGGACAATTTTGATGTCGGCGCGTACACGGCCCTGAGGCACCCCGTCAGCAGCGAGGTCGTGCTCACAGGCACCATCGGCCTGATATTCACGGAAAAATACAGCAGGGACCATGAAACCACACTGCGCCTTGCCGGCGGCGCCATCTACGATTACAGCAGCAAGGTTTCTTTTCTCGGGGAGGCCGTTATCGAGACCCGGTATGATTACATCCTGCTTTCCGGGGGCATCGATTACAAGTTCGACCGGAAAAGCAGCCTGCGCTGCGGGCTTGGGGTCGGTGTTGACGACGGCGCCCCGGATATACAGGTATTGCTGAGCTTTTTCTGGGTTTTTTAAAAACTGCGCCCGTATCCCCATCAGGAACCGCCGGACCGCGGTCATGCCCGTTCCCCTTCGGGCATGACCGGCACGCCAAAATCGCCAACCGGATTATTTCCGGCATCAGTGCCGGATTCGGTATAGGGAAGGCTTTTCAGTTTATCCCTTTAAGCGCCAGCACCGTAACGTGCTCAATATCATTGATCGATACCACCGTCTCATGCAGGGGCAGGCCATGGATATGCCGGCCCGCACCTACATTTTCGGGGGCAAGGCCGCGCCCGGATACGACCTGGCCAAGCGCATCATCCGCTTCATCAACGTCGTGGCTGAATTAATCAACCACGACCCGGACGTCAACGGCCGGATCAAGGTGGCCTTTTATCCGGATTTCAATGTAAAAAACGCTCAACGGATCTATCCGGCCGCCGACCTTTCGGAACAGATTTCCACCGCCGGGAAAGAGGCCTCCGGAACGGGGAACATGAAGTACGCGTTAAACGGTGCGCTCACCATCGGCACACTGGACGGCGCCAACGTCGAGATCCGGGAAGCCGTCGGGGTTGACAATTTTTTCCTGTTCGGCCTGACCGCGGATCAGGTTATGGCGGCGAAGCAATCCGGTTACCGGTCCCGGGATTTTTTTGAGGGCAATGCCGCGTTGCGGGATGTCATCGACATGATTGCCGGCGGGACCTTTTCACGGGGGGATGCCGGCATGTTCGCCCCCCTGGTCGATTCCCTGCTGAACAGTGATGAATTCATGGTTCTGGCCGACTATGCGGCCTATGCAGAATGCCAGGAACAGGTGGACAACGCTTTTCAAAAGCCGGAGCAATGGTTGCGCATGTCCATTTTAAACGTGGCCCGCATGGGGAAATTCTCATCCGACCGCGCCATTGCGGCATACTGCCGTGACATCTGGCACGTGGAACCGGTTCCCGTCGCCGTGGCCGGAGATAATTAGCAATCGATATCAATAC
>SKZX01000418.1 GCA_007127175.1 Desulfobacterales bacterium | reverse complement strand
TGTTTATATCTGATGTAATTAGATTGATTTAGAATACCAGTTTTGGATTTTATTTTCAAATAAAATATTGCGGTTTGGCGGGGCAGGTGTTTCCGGCTTCCGGAAACCCCGGAAAACTCGCGGCACCCTTTGAAAACAAACCCATTGAAAATGTTTTCTGGAATATTGGCCATTTACTTTTAATGAGGATTTGCCTGAAATGAAAAAAATTGAAGCGATAATCAAGCCTTTCAAGCTCGATGATGTCAAGGAGGCGCTTTCCGATATCGGGATCCAGGGCATGACGGTGTCAGAGACAAAGGGGTATGGCCGGCAAAAAGGCCATAAGGAGGTGTACCGGGGAGCGGAATATGCCGTGGATTTCGTTCCAAAACTGAAAATTGAAATCGTGGTGGATGACGAAATTACAGAACAGGTTATCGATATGATAATCAAAAATGCATATACCGGAAAAATAGGCGACGGCAAGATTTTTATTCAGGATATCGAGGATGCCATCCGCATTCGAACCGGCGAGCGTGGCAAAAGCGCTCTTTAGGGCGCGGTTTAGATGTTGGGATTAATGGTAGGCCCGCGGGTTGATGCCGTATTTGTCTATCTTGTAGGAAATCTTCCGGATGGTGGACCCCAGCATTTTTGCCGCCCCGGAAATGTTGCCCCGGGTGTGCTTGAGCGCTTCAATAATCATCTCCTGTTCAATTTTTTCAACCGCGCTGTCAAGGGTTTGTGATGGCAGGGTCTCGGATTCGGAAGCGGTCTGAAGGGTTGGGGGCAGATGGTAGCCGTAGATGACCCTGTTTTCGCATAAAAGGACCGCCCTTTCAATGCAGTTTTCCAGTTCCCGGACATTTCCGGGCCAGTGGTATGACATAAACATGTCGATGGCCGGCGTGGAAAACCGCAGGATTTCCTTGCCGTTTTCCCGGGCATATTTTTCCAGGAAATAATCCGCAAGGACCAGGATGTCTGTTTTGCGCTCCCGGAGGGGGGGCATGTATATGGGGAATACGTTGATCCGGTAATACAGGTCGCTCCTGAATGTATTGTCCGCTACCGCCTGTTCCAGGTTCTTGTTGGTCGCGGCGATGATACGGACATCCGCTTGCAGGGTCTTGTTGCCGCCGACCCTTTCAAACTCCTTTTCCTGCAAAACCCGAAGGATCTTCGCCTGGGCTTCGTGGGTAATGGAGCCGATTTCATCCAGGAAAAGCGTGCCACTGGCTGCAATTTCGAATTTCCCGGGTTTCTGGTGCAGCGCCCCGGTAAATGCGCCCTTTTCATGGCCGAAGAGCTCGCTTTCAATAAGGTTTGAAGGCAATGCGGCACAGTTGATCTTTATAAACGGCTGGTTGGCGCGGGTGCTGTTGTAGTGGATGGCGTTCGCCACCAGTTCCTTTCCGGTGCCGGACTCCCCCCGGATGAGCACGGTGGCGTTGCTGCGGGCCACCTGGGAGATCATCTGGTAAACTTCACGCATCTTGTTGGAGTTGCCGACAATGTTCTTGATGCGGTATTTTTTTTCCAGCTCCATGCGGAGGCGTTCATTTTCAGCTTCCAGCTTTTCTTTTTCCCGTTGGATGCGTTCCAGGTGGATCACTGTCGTGGCAATCATGGCGGCAACGACGCACAGGAATTTTTCTCCTTCCATCAGTGGATAGCCGTCATCATAGGGCTTGTCCACGCTGAGCGCGCCGATTACGTGCTGCTCATTTTTTATGGGAACGCAGAAAAAGGACAATTCCCGGCCTGCTTCACCTTTCCGCGTGCCGGTGCGGTTCAGAAATTGCTCCGATTCGCTGATTT
The DNA here is from genome assembly GCA_007127175.1 of Desulfobacterales bacterium. GTDB lineage: Bacteria > Desulfobacterota > Desulfobacteria > Desulfobacterales > Desulfosalsimonadaceae > B1SED10-16. Next base: position 793 of record SKZX01000418.1, on the reverse strand, counting down.
TTGCAATGGAAACCGCCTTTCCGCTTTGGATAACCTGTCCGGTGATTCCCTCCCCGAGCTTATAAATCCCTTTCATCATGGCGCTTTTGGGGATGCCATGGGCCACTTCGATACTGATTTCCTGTCTCAGGGGGTTGAGTATGGTGATCATCCCCCGTACCATGTTCATGTGTTTAGCCAGAAGATCAAGAACCGTGTAGAGGGATTTTCTCAGGTCCGTCTGCCTGTTCAGCGCCTGGCTGATGTCATAGAGAAGGGTTGTATGGTCCATGGTGGTTGTATGTTATAAGTTGTATGTTATAAGTTGTATGTTATAAGTTGTAGGTTATAGGTTGTAGGTTGTAAGTTGTAGGTTGCAGGCTTGAAGGCTGATGCTATTCTTCGTGCTCTTTCAGTATCCTTTTGAGCGCCGGCAGGGTGGTGCCGAAAAAATGGTCGCCGTTTTCAATGACCCTGAGCGTGGCCAAAGGGTTCCAAGCGGGGAGCAACCGTTCAATGCCATGCGGGGGGGCAATTTCATCGTTTTCACCGGTGACGACCAGCTTCAGGGATGGCAGTGACGATATTCCGGAGAAATCCATCATTGCGACCGGGGGTGAAACCATGATCATTTCGGGCTGCTCGGCCTGCGGGGGCAGATGGGCGTTGACCCATGCGCCGAAAGAGTAGCCGGCCAGAACCGTCCGCTCGGCGCCGTTTTCCGCTGCAAATGACAGCGCCCCGATCACATCGTTGATCTCCCCTGTGCCGTCCGAATACGCGCCACTGCTTTTACCGACCCCCCTGAAGTTGA
>SKZX01000275.1 GCA_007127175.1 Desulfobacterales bacterium | reverse complement strand
TGGATCGACCGGCCTGTCGGATCGAGGCCAAGGAGACGTTGGGCGGCTGGGTTGACAAGCACCGGCCGGCGATTATTGGAAACAAGGATGACAGGTTCTTTCAAAGCCGACAGGATTTGGGCCATTTCCGAGGCCATGTTTTCGGCCTGCCGGATTGATGCCGGATCGGATTCTGAAAGGTTTTCCGGATCGGCAGCCTCGATTAGCAAATCCAGAAGGGATACAATGGACTGAAATTTGTAATCCATGGGGGCGGCCTCCGCGGGCGCTTGTCCGGCAGGTATTTTTTCCTGCCTTGTATCCATCATTTCATGTAATTTTTTTTCCATGGCTCCCGGCTGGTGGTGCGATACCGGGTAAGCGCCTGGTAAAGCGCCCCTGCAGCAAGTTCCGCGCAGTGATAGGATTCTTCAGGCAGGGATTCCAGCGCGCGGGCGATGTCGTCCGGTGTAATTTTCCACGCCCGTCCCACTGTTTTTCCTTCGATCATGTCGCCCATCATGTTGGCGCACGCCCGGGTATTGATGCAGCCATCAATGGCAAAGGCGACCGAATCGATCCGGCCGTTTTTAACCGACAGGAAAATTTCAATGCTGTCACCGCAGTCGCCGGTATTTTTGCCGGACGCATCCGGATGGTAGAGCCGCTCGTCTCTGTCCGTCCGGAATGCCATTTCAAGGAAGCGCAGAGAATGCGCCTTTAGAAAATCAAATTCGGCTTCGTTCATAGGGTTGCTTCACCCCATCGATAGACATGCTATTTGGGGCCGGTATGGCATTCGCCGCAGAGAATCGGGCCGGCCTTTGCTTCCATGTGGCACGTTCGGCACTGGAGGTGATAGGCACGGATCAGGTCCATTTCCGTGGCGCCCGGTTCGGCAAGATGGCAGGCCGAGCACTCCATTCCCACCGAGTCCTGATATTCCAGTCTTTGCCCGTCTTCCCAGACATGATGACAAATGCTGCAATCGTAGATCCCTGCGGCAGCGTTGTGTTCGTCGTGGTAGAAAGAAACCACTGGTTTCATACGCTGCCTGTCCGCAAACGCGGAATCTTCAACGGTCGTAATATGAAACGTGGCCTCTGTGGAAATTGCCAGGAAAAAGAGGCCGGTTAAAAAGAAAACAACGCACAGCGAAAAAATTTTAGAAAATGGCTTCATGGTGTTTCATCCTTCAGGGCCCGGAGTGAACCGGGATCTATTTTTCAATACATTCAAATAAAATATCGATAAGGAATTTTATCTCAATGTCGATCTTGTGATGGTGGATGATATCCTCGAGCCCGCCGTGGCAGTTGTGACAGGGGGCGATGACGATTTCAGCCCCTTTCTCCCTGGCTGCGATAAGCTGGTCGGCCTTGACCCGGTTGCTTTCCACACGCTTGTTCTTGTAGGGCGGACCGCAGTTGATGACTCCGCCGCCGGCGCAGCAGCAGAAATTATGCTCCCGGTTGGGCTCCATCTCGATGAACGTGTTGCAGGTCTGTCGGATGACGTTGCGCGCCTTCTCATGCAGTCCCTGTCCCCGGACGATATTGCAGGGATCATGGAAGGTGACCGGACGGTCAAATTTTTCAGCAATTTTCAAGCGGCCTTCAGACAGGAGTTCGTCATAGAAGGCGACGGCATGGACAACCGGTATCGGCGGCATTTTCCAGCCGAGAAAACGGTTCCCCACGTCATAGACCGATCGGAAAGCGTGGCCGCACTCACCCATGACGATCCGCTTGTTTCGCAGGCGCATGGCGGACTCGAAATGGACTTTTTTGAGCCGTGCGGTCATTTCCACATCCCCGGTGTACATGCACATGTCGCTGTTGTCCCAGCCGGGATAAGCTGTCATGGTCCAGTCGATGCCCGCCACATGCATGAGCACCGCGGCCTGGTATATCAATTGGGCGCGAAACTTTGGTTCCGGGCCGATAACGGAGTAATAGACGTCCGCGCCTTCCTTTTCAAGGGGTATCCGCAGATCCGGGTACTCGTCTTTTGCCTCGTCCTCCTGCCACTGCAGGGTATCGATCCATTCATCTTCCTGAACCCACATCTGGTTCATGGTGGCGCTGTGGCTGTGGGCGGTGTCCTGAATGTAGCGCGGCACAACGCCCAGCTTGTGGCATACCCTGCGAACGAACAGCATGAGGAACGCCACATCGATCCCGAACGGGCAATACATCATGCAGCGGCGGCAGAGGTTGCAGTCGGTGAATGCGATTTCGCAGGCCCGCATCAGTGTCTCCCGGCTCACACGCCCTTTTTTCCGTGTGAATTCGCCCAGTGTCTGCTTGACCTTGGCGGCCGGGGAAAACCGCGGCTCCTTGTCGTGGGACAGGTAAAAATGGCATGCCTCGCTGCAGTACCCGCAGCTCATGCAGGTGTTCAGGTAGGCCTTGAAGCGGGCGCCGCCTTCGGTTTTGATCATGTCGTTGATGACGCGGGCGATTTCTTCCTCGGAGAGTTTTTCCGCGCTGAGGGCGATGGCGTCATCAAGCACGATGGGGTCGTCATTTCTTTTGGGTTCGGCGATGGCCATATGGATGATGCTCCGTATTTAGTCGATTGATGGTGTAAAGGCAAAATGGCAGTGCGCCATGCTGCGACCCTTC
>SKZX01000139.1 GCA_007127175.1 Desulfobacterales bacterium | reverse complement strand
TTGCGGCATCCACCCAGAATCAGGCTTTCAATGCGCTTCTTTTTCTGTACCGAAACGTGCTCCAGATGGAATTTGGAGAAATCAAGGACGTTGAACGCGCCAAAAAACCGAAACGGCTGCCGGTTGTGTTTACCAAAGATGAAATCAAGGTCATTATCGACCAGTTGGATGGGTATAAATGGATCATGGCGCAGTTGATGTACGGTTCGGGATTGAGGGTGATGGAATGTGTTCGGCTTCGGGTAAAGGACGTTGATTGTGGGCGGGGCGTGCAGAGCCCGGGAGACATGCTATGGAATTGACGCCGCGGCAAAAGAGCGTTTTTGACGTGATCTGCAAACACCACCGGCAGAACGGATTTTCACCCACGGTGCGGGAAATCTGCCAACGATTGGGCCTGAGCGGGCCGGCCGGGGTTCACCGTATTCTGGGAGTCCTGGAAGAAAAAGGCTACATCCGGTCGTCTTCAGGGAAAAAGCGATCATGGCGGCCGGTGGAAGCAGTGGGAGTAAACATGATGCCGGTTGCGGGGCGCATTGCGGCAGGAGAGCCCCTGGATGTCTGGGACAGCCCTGAGGAGCGCATACCCGTGAGCCCGGAACTGTATGGGCATGCTGACTGCTTTGCCCTCCGGGTGATCGGCGATTCAATGGATGGGGATCATATTCTCGACGGCGACCTGGCGATTATCCGGCCGCAGCCGGATGTTGCCGACGGCCGGATTGCGGCCGTGGTCGTGGAAGACATGTTTTTTGAAGCAACGTTGAAAAAAGTGCGCAAATTAAAAAACGTGCTGGAACTCCATTCGTCCAACCCGGCCTATTCCGCGATCCGGTTTTCGCAAAAAGAACGGAAAAGGGTTCGGGTTGTCGGCCAGTACGTGGGACTGATACGGCGGGCGAAATAAGGTTTAGAACAGGAGGTTTGGGAGGTTTGGACGACCATCAGTTCGCAAGGCTATTGGATGTCATCAACGGCTCCTGGAAGGGATACCGGAAAGTCCGCAAGGGAGTCAAGAAGCGTGTGGCCCGGCACATGCAGGAGATCGGGTGCAGGCGCATGGAGGATTACCTGGAAAAGATATCCGTTAATAAGGCGACGCGGGCCGAGTGCGAGCGCCGGATGACGGTTGCCATCAGCCGGTTTTTCAGGGACCGGCAAATGTGGGCGGTTCTTGAAACCCGGGTTTTGCCAGAGATTCTGGCGTCGGGTTGCGGGGCGGTCAGGGTCTGGTTTGCCGGGTGCGCCGGTGGGGAGGAGGTGTACAGCTTCCGGATGCTGTGGGAGATGTTTTCAGCCGGGCGCAATGCCATGCCGGCGTTGGGCATCACTGCAACCGACCTGAACCCTGAAAACCTGACGCGGGCCCAGGCGGGCATCTATCTTCGGGGGGCCATGCGGGAAGTGGATGACAAACTGCGGAACGCGTGGTTTGATCCGTTAAAGGGGGGCCGGTTTGCGGTGGCGCCTGTTTTGAAAGACGGCATTGACTGGCGGCTTGGCGACCTGCGCCGGGATGACCCGCCGGGCAACGGCTTTGACCTGGTGTTTCTGCGAAACAACCTGCTCACCTATTACACGGAACCGGAGATGCGGGCGGGGTTTAACCGGATCGTGGACACCTTGGCGCCGGGCGGTTTTCTGGTGATCGGCGCCAAAGAGGACATGCCGGGATTCGGGCTAATGCGCCTGGCGCGCTTTGACCGCTGTGTTTACCGGAATCCATCGAAAACCCATGATATGCGGGCTACCTGAGGGTCTGGCGTTCGAACTCGGCCACCACCTGCTCAAGTGTTGGATTGGCGATGCCTTTGTGGTTGATAAAAACCGCCGGGGTCTTGCCGTCCATCACCCGCTTCAGGCGTTTCAGCCCGGCAGCCAACTCGTCATCTATCGGACCGGGGGCGATGCGGTATTCATTGCGCCACTCAAAGGGGATGGCCCGGGCTTTTAGTTCTTCTGTCAACGCCCGTGCCCGCTGCGTGCCGCCTGATGGGCAGTTCATTGCCGAGATGATCAGCACGGCGTCACGGGGAGCGCGGCGGTCCATGGGCACGGGAATAAAGCCATAGGGGCTGTCCGATTCGATCTGGGATGAGCAGCCTCCCAGCACCAGCACAATGAGCAGAACACGCATCAATAGGGATTTATAATGCATTGACGATCTTTTCCGTTTTTCAGGGTAATGCCAGGCCCTCGATCAGGGCAAGCTTTAGCGCCTCCCCCGTCTCGCGACCGGCTATGCTTTCGGCCAGGCGGATTCTCGCGCCATCATCCCGGGCGATCAGGTTCATCATCTCCACAGTGTCTTCACCATGGCCGGTGCTTGAATTGCTGGTCAGGCCGATCTGCGAAGCACGGCGCAACTCTCCGGTTTTGGGCTGGCCGATGGGGAAACCCAGCCAGCGACGCTGGCTGATGATCCGGCCTTCACTTATTTCCACATGCAGGCTGCGCCCCAGCATCCACAGCGCGGCGCCGACGGCCGTCAGCCCAATACCGCCGAAAACCAGGGCCATGAAATAACCCATGTACTCGATGCCGCTGCCACGGCTGCTGTCCATCATTAACCAGGCAGCGCCGCCGGTAAACAAGCTGCCAAAGAGCA